>JANNSF010000053.1:0-6948 GCA_031402315.1 bacterium
CGCAGAGCTCGAATCGCTGCGGCGCGTTCTAATACACCGCCTGATTTTTGCAATTCCACGTTCTCTTCAAATAAATATCCTTTGGTATCGCCGGTTGCCACGATATGCAGATCCTGTGAGAATAGGGCCGCGGATAATACAATATAGAGACAAAGCTGAATACGAAAGTAATTCATCGTGAGGTATGACTGTAAAATTTACCGAAATGGGAGAACACAAATATCTATCAAAAACGAACTAGTGAACGCTTAAACCCATGCCCCACAGTGAGTATCCTAAAAGACGAGAATAGTTGATGGTTATCCCCAATGTTTCGCCATCCAGCAAATTAAGGTAAAAATGATTGGCCGCATTATTGGTTTTTATATTGGAGTCAATCGTCTCATCTTTCTTAAGAGAAAGGCCGCGCATATATCCGAAACGAAACCAGGCGAATTTCGTTTCTCCGCCGAATAATAGATATTGACCGTCAATGACTCTCGAATACTTGGCATAACCTGCTTTTGCAACCAGGCGACGATAGAAAACGCCAAAATCAACAGTGGCCGCCCAATTCCTAAATTTTGGTTCTTTGGAGTGCCAACTAAAATAGCCGCTTACGCCACCGCTAAAAAACCGCTCGTTGCCATGCGCCAGATTCTTGCGATACTCCTCATCTCTTTTGCGCTGCCTAGCTTCATCTTCGGCTTCTCTTCGTTTTTGTTCGGCGAGCATTTCCATCTCTGCTTTTTGTTTTTTCTTATACGCCGTATAACCCAACAAGTCGTCCACACGCTTGTCAATCGCAATGTCATAAGATTCCAATAGGACGATGGTACCCGTCGAAACCTCTAGAACTTTTATCGTCGCCGATAAATAGTCTTTGATAAGTTGATAACTGCCAATCATGATAACGTCCGCATTGAGAAGCTGCCCGATCGCGACCGATTGATTTTGATTAACATAGTCGCTAACACTGAAGTCCTGTTCCCGAATTACCTTTTCGAGTGAATTTCGTTCCACGACTTCGAGCTGGATCCGCCCTCGATATTTCAGCAAGAACCCCACCGTTTGATCGTTCATGTAGTTTTCGAACGCCGAAAAATTGAGGTTCCACTCTTGTCCAAATTGCTGGCGCTCAAAATTGAAAACGCCGATTCTAAGAGTTCCACGATCTTCCGTCATACGCTGTTCAAGCCGCTTAGCTGTCGTTCTGGATAAATTTTTTAAAACGCCTTCGACATCATCCTGACTCCAAAGTACAGGAATAGAGAGAAGAAACCCCAAGAGAAATCGCATAATGTTCCTTAAGTAGTAAATACTAAAACAAAAGCCGTCCACTTCATGACGGCTTTAAATTTAGAAAACGGGACTGAAAAACCAAACATATTTTGGTCATCCTGAAAACGTCTGCCATAACATCCATAAGTTGAGTGATGCGATAAATCCGGCGATTGCCCACGTAATAACTTTGAGCCAGGTCGGATTTACAAATTCTCCCATTTTTAATTTATCACTGGTAAACATGACCAAAGGAAACACGGCAAAACTCAATTGCAGGCTCAATATGACCTGGCTTAGAATCAACAATTGCGCGGTGCCATGCGAACCGTAAAGCGCAGTCACAATTACCGCCGGAACGATGGCGATACCTCGGGTAATGAGTCTTCGCATCCAAGGCCTAATTCTAATATTAAGAAAACCCTCCATCACTATTTGTCCTGCCAGGGTACCCGTCAAGGTCGAACTTTGCCCCGATGCCAAAAGAGCGATTGCAAAAAGTGTGCTGGCACCAGTCACACCCAAAAGTGGTGTCAACAGTTCATGCGCCTGCTGAATTTCAGCTATATCGTTATGCCCTGATCTGAAAAAAGTCGAAGCCGCCAAAATAAGAATTGCTGAATTGATGAAGAGTGCAAACATGAGGGCGGCCGTCGAATCGATCGTCGCAAATTTAATCGCCTCTCGTTTTCCCACCGGCGTATCGTCTATTTTCCGGGTTTGTACAATGGACGAATGGAGGTAAAGGTTATGGGGCATGACGGTTGCACCAAGAATTCCCATGGCGATGTATAACATATCGGGATTTGATACGATTTCCGATGTCGGGAAAAATCCGGCGATGATGAGGTTCAATTCCGGCTTCGAAAAGAACAATTCCAATCCAAAGCATACACCGATCGTCAAGACAAGGGTAGTCACCAAGGCCTCGACATATCGAAAACCCCGATTCTGAAGCATGAGAATCAGAAGAACGTCTAATGCGGTCAGACAAACTCCAATAACAAGGGGTATACCAAAGAGTAACTCAAGCGCGATAGCAGAGCCGATAACTTCCGCAAGATCACACGCAGCAATGGCAAGTTCACAGATTACCCATAAGAACCATCGTACCGGCTTGCTGTAGTGATCACGACAGGCTTGAGCCAAATCACGCCCAGTCACAATACCCAAGCGTAAAGAAAGTGCCTGCAAAAAAATGGCCATAATGTTTGAGATCATGATCGCACTGAGGAGCGTGTAGTTATACTTGGAACCGGCCGCAAGGTCCGTCGCCCAATTTCCGGGATCCATATAACCTACGGAGACAAGAAATCCGGGTCCTGCAAAGGCGAAGAGCTTCCTCCAAAAACTGCTTTGCATGGGAATGCTCACGGAAGCGTGGACCTCGGGTAGGCTAGGCGATGTCTTTTCATAACGCCAGGCTTTAATAATTTCAGGCATTTTCTTTTCCTCTATTTTTTTTCTTTATAATTTTTTTTTGCGAATTCGATTTTATAAAAATTTGATCGGCTGCATCGCGACTGAGATGCAGAACTTTCTTATTATCAACTTTGACTTTTGTAGAACCGTCAAATACTTCTTTGGCTTCCACGGCAAGACGCGTGCCTAAGGCGATGTCCAGACGGCCGACATAATTGAGCAAAGAAGTCGAATCTGAAATTCTTTGGATAATACCGGATTCACCAATATCCAATTGCGATAAAGGAAGTAAGGTCGACTCCTCTAAAACACCATCCTGAGACGGAATAGGATCGCCATGCGGGTCAAATTTAGGATAGCCTAGAAATTGGTCGATACGAAACTCCATCTCCTCTGAGATGACATGTTCAAGCCGCTCGGCTTCATCATGCACTTTATCCCAAGCGTAGCCGAGCGCCGTGACCAAAAAGGACTCAATCAAACGATGACGGCGAATCACATGAATCGCTAACTTTTCACCCCTAGGAGTAAGCTTTACTCCGTAGTAAGGCTCATAAATAAGGTACCCGTTATGGGTCAATTTTTTGATCATATCGGTCACGGAAGCCGATGAAATGCCCATCCGGTCCGCAATGCTTTTGGTAGTTACTTTTTCAACGAGCCGGTTCAGCCAAAAAATATGCTTTAAATAATCTTCAGTACTTTTATTCGTCATAATTAATATAATATTTAGACATGCCTAAATAATAGCACAAGAAAGCCGTTTTGTCAAGCGCTATTTCCTATGAGGGTAATACCTAAAACTGAAAATAGATAAACGGCTGAATTTCAGATGATTTGATCTGCATGATTAAGAGTATCAGAAGCGTAAGTATCATGGCTTGCAACCAAACGGGTTTTGCTGATAACCATCGCATGGCATCGTCCACACGATCTTGAGATACAAAGTGGAGACTGTAACCGACCAGCATTAGCATAAGGATGCCACGATACCCAAAAATAAAATGGCCCAGAATACTCGCGTCAAAGTTAAATACAATCTGATTGAGAATTACATAAACATCCGTCAGACTGTCCGCGCGGAAAAATATCCAACAAAAGCACACAAAATGGAATGTGAGAAACACTCTTATCCAAAGGTATAATCCTGAAGGCCTTTCTTCGGGCCTGGCCCAAATGGCTTTTTCAAAGGCAAGACCAAGACCGTGGAGTGCACCCCATAAAACAAATTTTCCCGCCGCACCATGCCATAAACCGCCTAGGAGCATGGTTACAAATAGATTGATATACGTTCGGAATCTCCCCTTCCGATTTCCCCCAAGCGAAATGTACAGATAGTCTTTAAGCCACCTGGAGAGCGAAATATGCCACCGTCTCCAGAATTCCGTAATACTTGCCGATTGATAGGGCGAGTCAAAGTTCTTCGGTAATGAATAACCAAGCAGCAAAGCGATTCCAATAGCCATCTCCGAATAGCCGGAGAAATCGCAGTAAATTTGAAGGGCATAGCCATAAATCCCTATCAACGTTTCAAGCCCTGTATAGAGCTGGGGCTGATCAAAAACGCGATCCACAAAATTTGTACTAATGTAGTCTGAAATCACGGCTTTCTTAAACAATCCGCTGATGATAAAGAAAACCGCGCGCCCATACTGATCCTGGGAAAGAAAAGGCTTACGATGAACCTGTGGCAAAAATTCTACGGCTCTCACGATAGGACCCGCGACCATTTGAGGGAAAAATGTGACAAAAAAGGCAAAATCAAGAAAGTTGTTAACCGGTTTGATATTCCTCCGATAGACGTCGATCGTATAACTCAAGGATTGAAAGGTGAAGAATGAAATACCCACCGGAAGAAAAATGTTCATAGGTGAAAATTCCAATCCGACCCAATCACCATAAAGCGAAAGAAAAAAATTGGTGTACTTAAAATACGCGAGCAGTCCCAAATTGACCGATAGACTGCATAGGAGAAAGAACCGCCGTGTCCTCTGTTTTTCCGATGACGAAATGCCCTTTGCCAAGAGATAATCCACAACGGCGCAAAATATGAGCAGTAGAAAAAAGTATCCGCTCGACTTGTAGTAAAAATAAATGGAAAACAATGTCAGGTAGGAATTCTTTAGCCGATCATGCTGATGGAGAAGTACATAGATGGAAAAAAAACTAAAAAATAAGAACAGAAAAAATCCGCTGTTAAAAATAAGCGGCTCGTTGGGGTGATAAAGCAATTGCTCGAGTAGCTTACTCTCGTCGACGGGCCACATAGTCTGTATATCCTTTGTTGAAAGCATCAAAAAACAACTGGCCTATCAAGCGATATCCCTTCTTGGTGAAATGAATCGTATCGCGTGTCAAAAGCCCGTCGCGCTTCCACTGCGTCGAAGACGTATCCGTTCCACTTACAATATAAAAATCCCATTCCGGGATTTTGTACGCCTTTGTAAATCGTTGAATGGCTTTGCGGGCTCCGAGCAATCTCAAGTTCTTATATTTTTCGCGCAAATAGAAAAAAGCCGGCGTTGTGAATATTACCTTTGTTGCCGGTAGATTTTTCTTAAGTATCCGCATCATGTCCGAAATATCTTCATGAAAATCCACAACTCGAAAATCACGGCCCTGAGCTTCATTAACGCCAAAGGAAACAACCAAGAGGTCGGGATTTACGACTCTTAAATGCTGAAAGAAAAGGGGGCTTTTCATGAAGGCTTTGAGTTGGGCCCCATTGACGCCAATGTTGTCATAGATGATTCCGGCGCTGTCGTTTTTGAGATCCATCGCGTAAAAATCCATCGCCCCTAATTTGACTGAATCCGGCATTAGTGTCATGAATATTTTATTAACAGGAACCTTAAAGAAAAGATCGCTATAACCGGAGTCATTCGCCGACGGAATTTCAAAGCAGACCGAACCGGAAGAATCCGCGACGATCCACTGCATTCCATGACTCCTCGAAAACAGACGCATCTTACTGAATGGTTCCTTCGACCAAAAACGCATCACCGATCCGCCGTACGAGGTTGACAGGCTCATTCCCATTATTCCGAAAAGCGATTCGGTTTTGCCCGTACAACGGTATGAAACCCAATTCGTATCGCCCTCCGCATCATAACTTTTTGATCCATTCGATCCCGCCATGCTAAACGGAAATACTAATCCTCGTCCGGCATCACCAAATTGCTTCCGTAAAAGATTTCGAATAGGCATGGTCTCCCAATCCGCCTGAATGTGGGAATCGCCGAGATGAACTATTCGGACGACACCTTGTTGCTTTTTCTTAACTTGATACAATTTTTCCCAGAATGCGTCTAAACTATCGGCATTAGAGATTTTGTTTTTTTCGTACTTGAGGTAGTCGTACCAGTCCGGCGATGCCATTCCATCCTTCGCTGTCTGAGCATTCAACGACCACATGACGCCAACGAGAGGAAGTATTCTAAGGATATACCGCACGTCTTTTTTTCGCTTTCAATTTTTCAATTTCAAAGGCCATCATGAATCGGCGCGATAATTCACGGCCACCGTCAAAGGACACATGGGTATGATCCTTTTGCGCCCACTTCGGCTGATGAGTAACCCAGGATCGCATGGAGCCGTTGCCACCCATCGCGTCAAATAGATTCCAAAAGACGAGCCCGTTTTTCTTGGCAATATTGATTTGAGATCTAACAATTACAGGTACATTTTCCATTGTTGCGAATTGACCTCCCCTTCGATGACTTCGATCCGCGGTCGAGATCAATAATATCGGCGTCCCCGCAAATGCCGATTGCAGATGAAGAACCACTTTGTTCATTTCGTCTTCATAGTACGTGAAATCGCTCAGGCTGGACGTCGTCAGATTGGTGCCGTACTGAACAATAATAATATCGTAATTCAAAAGGTTTTGAAAGCCTTGCAAATTATCCAACGGAATTTTGAGAAGTTCCATCCCTAAAATTCCACGCAATGCAAAATTATCCAATACAACTCCCACGGTATCTTCAAGGCTAACACCGAAAATGTCGGCACCGGAACCGACATAATAACTAATCATGTTTATTGAGTCGGCCGTCACGACAAACTCATTGACTGCTTCAATTCCGGATAGCTGCTGGTTTTTATACTCTGCGCCATTAATGGAATATCCGACGTTAAGACTTTTTGTTCCGGCATAAAAAAATCGTGCACGAGCAAAGTTATCCGTATGTCTATAGAGGTCACTCCCGCGATAGGTTACTTTCGAAGATTCCTCGGCATTGAAGAATGCTCCGGCAATACCATAGT
>JANNSF010000054.1:0-34515 GCA_031402315.1 bacterium
GGCTCGCAAGTTTGACAACCGCACGTTGTGAAGAAGTATTGAGCGCGTCTTCCTTTGACTGTTTGTTTTTGATTTTCGCAATGGTCAAAATAAATTCCGAGCCTCCGAGGCCCGACCATTGAAATTGCGGCAATGAAGCCGTCTCGGTTCCATTAACCGGTGACAGTAATTCAACCGAAATGCTTCCGAGCACATTAGCTACAATCGATCCGCATGAAATAGTCGGCTGACCACCACTCGGGCCAATCGAAACATCAAATGCAAAGGATCCGCTTGGAAAACCGCCCTTAATTTTCTTGGAAAACTCATCGGATAGTTTGACGCCGGTTAGAGTTTTGACACGGGCACTGCCTGAAAAATTACCCGATAAGAGCTGAGGAACCCCAATAAATGTCTCTCCAGGAGGAACGGTCACGCTAAATTTTGCCAAATTGAAAACCGCTGCACCGTTATTGTTTGCGGATACACCCATCACGATCGTGGTGTTCGTCAAATTGGAGTTATTAAATTGAAAGCCAAAAGACTCAAAGGAAGACAGATTGGCATTTGAATTTCCAATCCCTAAGAGACTAAGTGGGAAAGTCTGGAACGATTGAGGCGCTTTGGGCAAGACGTCTACAGAAACACCGGATACCGAACATTGTGCATACATCGGTTTGACCAGCAAAGCCGCCACCATCAGGAGGACGAGGAGCTTTTTGAAATTCATAAGTTTCTCCTTAAATTATGTGAATGATATAATATTTCATTTCGTTCTTTAAGACTATTATGGTACACTACACCCATCAAAAATGCTGTGACCGAAATCACACGGATAAATAATTATTTAAAAAACAAAACCACTTAAATTATGATAAATGTTGAACTTGGACGGATTTTGTTTAGAATCCGAAGTTTTACTCCTATTCCCTTTTACATCGTCATCATACTTTTGAGCACATTAAATCAAATAACATTGGTCGCGGCTTTGATCTTGACCGCGCTCGGCGAAAGTCTCAGAGTCTGGGCGCTAGGATATATAGGAGAAGATTCGAGAGTCACAAAGTCCGCCGGTGCGCAAGTCATTGTAATTTCCGGGCCTTATATGTGGACGCGTAATCCTCTCTATATAGGTAATATTTTAATATATTTAGGATTCTCCCTATTGTCAAACGAATTTTGGGTTATCGTTTTGGTAGGAACATCATTTTTCTGCATTTACTGTTTTATTGTTCAGTATGAAGAATTTATTCTGGAAAAGAGATTTGGATACTCTTATGCAGTTTATCAAAAAAACTCATCTCGTTTTTTTTCAATCCCAAATCGCCCGACCCGAGCGCAGGCAAGCGCTCATTGGAACTTCAAACGTATGATACAGTCTGAGCACCAAACCTGGGTCCATCTCAGCCTGGCGTGGGGGCTTATTTTTATCAAGTTTTATTTGGAATAATTTGAAATCGGCGCGGTTGAATAGTCTGCAAAGACATTCGAAAAAAGGAGAACCGATGAAAAGTATTTTATTTGTGATGGTCATCACATTCTTGCATGCGACGGCATGTTCGACACAGGAGTCGAAGAAAGAAACCAAAATCCTAAATTCAAACCGAAAGGACCAAGTTGTGAAAAGCGATGAAGAATGGAAAAAGACTTTGACTCCAGAGCAGTACAAAGTCATGCGTGAACAAGGCACCGAACGTGCCTTTACCGGCAAGTACTGGGATAACCATGAAACCGGCACCTATCTTTGTTCCGCGTGCGGTCTTGAACTATTTGAATCCGAAACCAAATTTGAATCGGGCTCCGGTTGGCCCAGCTTCTATCAACCAAAAGACAAAGAAGCTGTGGCTGAACAGCACGATACAAGCTACGGTATGAAACGCACAGAAGTTCATTGCGCGCGTTGCGGCGGTCATCTTGGTCACATTTTTGAAGACGGTCCCAACCCAACCGGTTTACGATATTGTATTAATTCCGCGTCCCTGAATTTCAAGAAATCGGATAAGTAATCCGACAAACAAAGCTCTGTCAAAGTATACACCTCCACGATTTTTGAAATCGTGGAGGATTTTTTTACAAGCTTCGAAGACCTGTTTTCAATCGCGTCAAGCGATCTCTCATTCCCCGCGCGTGCATCCAAAGAGAAATACCGGCAACACCCTGCGCCCCAGCATTTATGCATGATTCTGCATTGTCCGGCGTAATACCCCCCAGTGCAAAAACAGGAATTTTTGTTAACTCACAAATTGTCTTAAAACGGTCCATCGTCATCAATTCGCGTTTGGGCTTAAATTGGGTCTCAGCAATCGGGCCGAGTACGACAAAGTCCGCGCCTCCGGTTTCTGCCAGCGAAACGGTTTCAATCGAGTGTGTGGAAACTCCAATTAACCGATCCGGACCCAAAATTTTCCGTGCGTTTTCGATCGGAATACTTTTTTCCGTCAGATGCACTCCATCAAGTCCCAGTGCCGCCGCAATATCACATCGGTCATTGACAAGAAGCTTGACGTCCCGAGTTCCAATTAGCGTCTGCACATTTAGGCAGAAATCAAATAGTTCACGCGGCGACAGGTCCTTTTCTCGAATTTGAATCGCCCGAACACCCAACTCAATCGCCTCTTCAATTTGCGTAAAAAAGAGATTTTCATTGGTTTGCTTTCGATCGGTGATCGCGTAGAATTTGAAGTCAATATTCATTTCTTACCGGAAATTTCTTGATTAGAAAATAAATTCCAACGATTCCGGGAATAAGGACATTGGTGAGAAACAAGAAAACCGAGGCGTTGAATGCCGAGGCGCCCGGAATACCGAATATCGCGGCGAAAAAAATAATCGAACTTTCACGGACGCCGATATCCATAATCGCAATTGGTATCAGTGATTTGATGAACATCGCCGCCGTGGCTGCCGCAAGCCCATTCCACAATGTAATTTCGTCAAACGCCTTTAAGAAACAAACGATTTGAAGCGAAATTATGATTTGAAAAATAACGGCAAAAAAGAAACATCGAATCGTATCGCGCCGACTAAAATAATCTAATGCCGACAGCAGCGAGAGAATTTTTTGGTCAAGTGGCAAGCCGTGTATCCGTCGTTTGATCCAATCTATCCATCCACGAATCCGCGATGGATTAAACAAGACCGTCCACGTCAGATAAACGAGAAAAATCCCAAAAACGGCGATGTAGATTTTCACGTCCTGAGCCCATCCCAATACAATATCCATGAGGTAGAGCAGCGCAACCAAGCCCAGGCACGCCAGAGCCCATTGTGACCAAAGTTTATCCGCAATGCCCATGCCCGTTAGCGCGGCCCGCTTTTCATGAGGGATAAAAACACCTTTGCCGGTTTCCCCTAAACGACCCGGTGTAATAAGCCCCATCGAAAATCCGGCAAGAAGAGAGGCCCAAATGGCTTTTGTCGAGATCTTGTCATCGACCAGATGGGTCAGATATCGCCATTTATAAAACTGTATCCACAAATTTGGAACGGTGAGCCAAATGCCCAACCACAAAAAGCCTTGACGAACCGAAAGTATTTCGCTGTAAATTTCCTTCCAATCGACTTTATTAATGAGCCAAATAAACAGGGCCACGCCGACAAGAGTTTTCACAATCCATAAGACAAAGGCCCGAAATGTGTTTTTTGGTTTAGTTGTCATTTATGGCCATTTCACTTTAGCCACATAGATGGGTCTTGCGCCACACGATTTTCATAGACTTCAAAATGTAAAATGGCTTTGCCATCATCGGACTCATCCAAATTGGCCAGTGATTCTCCGGCGACTACCGTTTGGTCGGGTGAAACATAGATTTCCGACAGATGAGCATAGACCGTATAAAACCCGGCGCCATGATCTAAAATAATGGTGTTACCAAGTCGGCGAAGCCAGGAGATTACACTTACTTTCCCTTTGGCAACAGCGCGCACGCGAGCGCCCTCCACGGACAGAATATCAACACCGGGGTTCCGCGTCGTCGTACCAAGCGATGCGTTGTAATGATCGCCGAACTTTTCTACGATTTTTCCGGCAACCGGATAAGCCAATTTACCTTTATACAATCCAAACGTAGATTTCTCCTCGTAGACCGGCTCCTTATAGGTTTCATTTGATTTGGAAGTCCCGGTCGTTTTGGCCAATTTTTCTGCCAATTTCCGACGTCGCTCCCTTTCTGCCGCTTCCTCCTCTGCTTTTTTCTTTTCAAGCACCGCGATAATAGCCTGCAAACCTTCCAGATCGTCTTTACGCTGAGAAATAAGAGAAGACATTAGTTTTTTATCTTTGCGGATTTTTGCAATCGAATTCCTGCGCTTCGCCAGTTCGCGATCCAAATTTTTTTTCTCAGCTTTTTTTTGCGAGAGCTGATCTTGTTGGATGACCAATTCCGCCTCGATCTGCTTCTTTTGTCCTTCAATTTTTACTTTTTTATCGCGCAAATTCTGAACATCGCGCCGATCCTGCTCCGCAATAATTTTAAGGTATTTATTCCTCGCATAAGCTTGAGTCCATGAGTCGGATGTAAATACATATGCCAATTCAGGATCCGCACGATGTTTGTACATTTGAATCAACCGCAGCGCCATGAGCGACTTTAGCGTCGTCAATTCGTCGCTTGTTTCGGCCAGTCGCAATCGCAATTCGGCGATATTTTTTTCAGTCAGACGTTCTGCGCTTTCGAGTTCGCCGACCAATTGCTGAAGCAGACCAATTTTTTCGCCGACGTCATTTAGTTTTTCGATTTCTGTTTTTTCGCGCGCGGTATTCAAGGAAAGCTTGTTTTCATAGGCTTTGATTTCACCTTTGATGTTATTCAAGTTCTTTCGGTTATTCAGTATTTGCTTTTGCAGAGTCTGTGAAACTAAGGGGATTTGGAATAGAACAAAGACGAACGCCAGTTTTCCAAGATGAACTAGAGTATGTGGTTTGCGATCAAGCATAAACATTATAATCAGAAATGGGCTCCGAGGAATGGAGTAATTGCTTATTGCCGTTGACGGCTTGCATCTTGAGTTTATCGAAATCGGCCTCGCAGAAACTTTCCGTTTTCAGCGGATAAACCGATTTATTGGTCCACAAAGGATCATCCGTCGGGAAGCCAAAATCGCGAACCGCTTTTTCCCATTCCGGTGTTCCCGGAATAGGTGAAAACGAAGAAAGGCTGACGCGCGCACCAAGCCCCTGTACGTATTCCATGCTTTCAAAAACTTCTTTTGGTTTTTGGAAAGGAAGGCCCATCATCAAATAGACCACGATTTCATGCCGTAAAAACCCCGCGGATTCCAGATTGGCCAGCGCGCGCTCCAGATCGTCATCATTCACTTTGCGCATTTGTTTCTGACGCTCAGGATTTTTCGTTTCGTAGCTCAGACGCATCGTTTTGAAACCGCTCTGCATCAAAAGGCCTGCCAGTTCGCTATCAATCAATTTTGCGAAGAGACCATTGGGCGTGTGGAAATTGATCTTAACACCGGAATCAATCAAGCCACGCAGAATTGGTTTAATATGTTTTTCCGCATTTACGAAAAGTGCATCGTCGTAGAAAGAAATATTTTTGATTCCGCGCTGTGCGTAAGAAAGAATTTCATCCAAAACGAACTGTGGCTGACGCCGGCTAAAGGATTCTGTAAATTCGTGTGTGGCGCAAAATGAACAAGTGTAGGGACAGCCGCGCGATGTCATCATAGTCACATAGTCAAGCCGCGGATACAAGTGATACGCCGGGCGCGGATAGTCGTCGTACCCTTCATATTTTTTGCCGACAGAAATTCCAAATCGTTCGGCCAAGAAATTCAGGATAAACTTTTCGCCTTCGCCGCGTAGAACTTTATCCGCACCGGAATTTTTCGTAGCAAAATCAGTGAAAAGCGTGGCGTAGATCCCGCCTAATAGAATCGTCGTGCTTGGAAAAAATTCTTTTACAAGACCAATAGCTTCGTGAACACCCTTGTACCAATAGGTCATTCCCGAGGTAACTAAAACGGCGTCCGGAATAAAAAATTTATCACGCAAAATACTCAGTCGCGATCGGAAAATTTCGGGAGTCATTCCGTAGCGAGAATAATTGCGCGGAATGGATTTAAAAATCGCCGGCTTTTCGACGATTTCTTTATGGAAAAATCCGTCACCATAGACTTTAGACTTTGGTTCCCTCCGATTTTGAAGTTTCAAGACATCCGGGTCATAACGATCCATCGCGTCGAGCAAACGAATTTCACAACCCTGTTCCTCAAGAAGCGACGCCAGATACAAAAGCCCGAGCGGCTTGATCCAAAGATCGTAGGCGGCGAAATCATAAATATACGGGTTAACAAAAAGGATTTTGGGGCGCTGCATCGTTTCTAAATATAGGGCGCGATGTCGTGTGAATCAAAGGAAAAGGGTGACCATCTAATTCCACGTCTTCACGCTATACGCGTCAGGCTCGAGCTCGATTGTTTTCACAATTTCATTGGTGAGCGCGTTAATAATCGTCAGAAGCCCCGGTCCTCCGCTGCCGCCGTGATGAGGAATCACGGCACCATTCTTATTGCGATTGGTTACATAAACATATTTCCCATCGGCGCTTACAACGATACCATTCGGCTGGGAGAGTCGGTGAATTTCATTGCCACGCGTTTGCGCGACGATGGTCGTTTCCAATGCATATTTTCCGGAAGAATTCCTCTTAATAACCGAAATACTGCTGTCCGCAGAATTGACAACAAAAACTTTATTGCCATCCGGTGTTATGTCGCATTGAATGGGTGTTTTGCCAACCGCGATCGAATCCATAAGTATAAAACCGGTACCGGTTCGATTATAGATTCTCAGTTCATTGGTTTTTCGGCATGTTACAAATAGAACTTCATCGGCATTACTCAGAACGTATGTCGCAATATGGTAGGGCTCATACTTCGCTGATGGACCTACGTCGGCGGCAATATCGAAAAACGTCACCAGGGAATCTTTTTGCGTATCGATGACAAAAATCCGATCCGAGTACACAGCGGTTGCATAAAGATATTTTCCGTCACGAGAAATCTGAATGCCGTGGGGACTTTTTCCAATGTCAATCTGTTTGATCTCGCTCAAATCGGACGTTCGCAATATACTGATTTTCCCGTTTTGACCCGTATTGTTGACTTGAAAATTGGTCGTAACAAAAAGTTTTTGCTCATCCTGTGATAATTTAATCAAAGCGACCGGACTAGTCAGAGCATGCTTGGCCTGAAATGAACCGTCCGTGGCGTCGTACTTAAAAATATCCCCCGTGACGATCATGGAAACAAAAAATGACTTTCCATTTTTTGTGATTTCCAAACCATGCGGTGATTCTGATAAATTCGCTCGATCCCCGATTTCAAACACGCGCATTTCTAATTGGGTAGCTTGATCGATAACGGTCACGACATCGGTGATTTGATTGGTCACAAAAATCTTGCGCTTGGAATTCATGAAAGCAATGTCACCTTCTTCGGACATCGCGCCTTCATCAATCCAATTGCTAATAATATTCACCTGTGCCTGTGCCAGCGTGTCCAAATTGTACGGCACGTAATTCGGAGGCATTCGCGGAGACGCGGAACCGCGAATATGCTGTATCAAATGACTGTGTGATGATGCAAACGGAACAATGACGGCTCCATTATCCGCGCCTTTAAATGCTCCATCCCAAGTTGAAAGATCAAGTTCACTGGGTAAGTGCAAAAAACCCGCCGATTTTTTGGCAAAATCATGTTCGTCCGGTATATGGCACCCTTCGGTCGCACAGGATTTTTGAAAGATAGAATCTACCGCCGCAGGGAAATGACGAATTGCCAAATCGGATTTTTCACGACAACTGAGAACAGCAGCAAGTACGATAACAAGTGTGATTTTTTTCATAGACCAAAGTATTTAATAGCGGGTGTAAAGGCAATCTTTAACGTTACATGCCTTTTGTAAAGGCGTAGCTAAGGCCTAACGCAAAACGGTAACGATTTTTCATGTGATCGTACGCTTGTTTCACCGGTGTAAAAAATTGTCCCGAGATATTCATACGATCAATATACAAATCCACTGACGCCACGCCCAGAACTCCAGTCCCACCGGTGCCTGATATTTTAGTATTGTCCTGACGGTCTTTTTTCGCCGATTCAACCTGAAAACCAATTCCCGGACGTAAAATAGTATTGCCCACACTCTTTTGGTAGGTTGCTGTCAATTGAAGATTCGTCCGATTCGCAAAGCGATAGGAGGATGAGTTTTCCCCGTTGAAAGCATAATTGACGGAGGAAGAAATTCCAAAAAGGCCCTTGCGCATGAGGTAACTCGCCATCACAAGATAGCTTGTGCTTCCAACACCGGTCTGAACGTGGGCATCTCCGCCTTTTTCAAATTTTCCCGTAGGCAGTTGCACGCCCGTTCCAACGTAAAATCGCTGTTGAAATGGATTTTCTCCGCGCGGCAGTGTTTCGAAAATTTGGTATTGACCAACAACCGTCATATCCCCAATACTTTGGAACGTACCATCCGATGTAGAAGAATTTTTTCTAAACGGAACGGAGGCTTGAATAACCAGTTTCGACATAGGATACCAGGTCGCCCACAGGTCATACGTGCGGTAGTTTTCGTAGCTTCCGGTTGTACCATCCGGATGAATTTGTTTAGCCATGATCATAGCTTCGGCGTGCTCATGATAGGTACTGTATCGATATTGAAAACCTATTGATGTGAGACGATCGTGTGGATTTAGCTGAAAATAGCAATTGCACAAGTCGCACGAATAGAGCGGTGTTGCTGCCCATGCTATCGTACAAAGTAATAAAGCATGTTTTATGAGTTTCATAATAATCCTTTTAAAAAATTCAAGACATTGCGTCAAACGGAAGTGAGTTTGATCCGGCGTAACTGAGAAACAGTTTTTTAGGAAGGATTATGAATTCGGGGGATGAAAAATGGAACTTCGAAAAGGATGATGAAGAGTGATCAAGGGCGAAGAGAAAGTGAGTATAGATTCGTCTGCGCGAATTGGATTTACGAAATATGAGTTATCGCCAAACCAGGTTATTTCAAATTTTTCTTTCCCGGATTGTGTCGGAAGCTGATCGTTCTTTTGGTCTTTATCGAGCTGTTTGGAGAGTTGGCAATGCCCATTGCACTGCTTTTGCGGTTTATCACGATTAACACAAAGTTCGGCTGAAATAAAATCCTGATTGATCGTGAAACCAATCAGAATCATCATTTTGCTGGAAACCTGAAGCGAAATCGCCAAGAGAATCAGCCACGTAAATATTTGAATTTTCAATCGCAAAGACTAATTACCGCATTTTGTTAGTTCAGATTTCTAATGCATAATAATCCCAAAGCCGGTCAGAAAGTATGACTTTCGTCATACTTTCTGTAAATGCGATTTATTTTATGTTAAGATTAATCGACTATAACGCTTCGACAATCACTGCAACACCTTGACCGCCACCGATACAAGCCGAAGCAAGACCGTATTTTTTCTTGCGGCGACGAAGTTCCATCAGCGTCGTGAGCGTCAGGCGAGCGCCCGATGCGGCGAGCGGATGACCGAGCGCAATCGCGCCACCGTTGACATTGGTGACTTCGCGATTGAGACCGAGTTCTTTTTCACACGCAATATATTGCGGCGCAAAGGCTTCATTAATCTCAACCACATCCATATCGCTGACCTTGAGGCCGGCATCTTTGAGCGCTTTTTGTGAAGAAGGCACCGGACCAATTCCCATGATTGACGGATCTACACCCGCATGACCGTAGGCGATCAGTTTTCCAATCGGCTTGAGACCTTTTGCAATCGCCATTTCCATCGGCATTAAAACCACAGCCGCCGCGCCGTCACAAATTCCGCTCGCATTACCTGCGGTGATCGTTCCGTCTTTTTTGAAATAGCAGGGAAGTGTTTGCAGATTTTCCATCGTCGTTTCCGGACGCGGATGTTCATCGGTATCAAAAATCTTCACGCCTTTGCGCGATTTGATTTCGATCGGGGTTATTTCTTCCTTAAGACGTCCGCTCGCAATTGCGTCCTTGGCGCGCATCTGACTCGTATAGGCATAGGTGTCACAATCCGTGCGAGAGATTTTCAATTTGTCCGAAAGATTTTCCGCGGTTTGCGCCATCGAAAATCCGCAATACGGATCGGAAAGCGCTTCCCAAAGCGAATCTTCAAACTTCATCGGTTGACCCAGATTCACGCCAAAGCGCGTCCCGCGAACGATGAAGGGCGCTTGACTCATACTCTCCGCGCCACCGGCAACCACGATATCCGATTCGCCGATCAAGATCTGTCGCGCGCCTTCGATGATCGCTTCAAAACCGGAACCGCAAAGGCGATTCAGCGTCAGAGCCGGCGTCGTGATCGGCATGCCCGCTTTGAGCGCGATGTGACGCGCGAAATAGATTGCGTCCGCGCTGGTTTGCGACGCATTTCCAAAAATTACATGGCTTACTTCTTCCGGCTTAATTCCGGAGCGCTCCATCGCGGCTTTAGCCGCGAAAACGCCGAGATCAATCGCGGAAAAATCTTTGAGCGTGCCACCAAATTTTCCAAACGCGGTGCGTGCGCCGTTTAAAATCGCTATTTCTTTACTGAGTTTCATGTTTTCTATCTCCTGTAGAATAATAAAATGTTTTAATAATGAGCGTCTCTTTTTGAGTATCTCATCAAATTCGCGACAGAATAAGATTTTTTGGAATTATTTGCTAATTAAAACGGGATGGATTTCGCTATTTCATTTTTTAATTTATTTTTTTGGTAATTTCCTGAACCAAAAATAACGCACTAAAAAGAGTTGATCGTACCATAGTGTTCTCTCTTCTTTTCACGCCTTTCTATTCAGGCACGCCTAATGGCGCGCCTCGGGTGGGTGCGGCCGATATGACGATTTGTATTTGTCAGGTATTTTAGAAAAATGTGGGAATGGGCTGAAAGGGATGGAACGGTCCGACGGTTTTGATTCGTTTTCATGATTTCATTCTATAGAATGTCAGCCCGTTGGGCTTTACCGATTTCAACCACCAGAGATGTCTCTGTTTACCAAACTATCAACCGCCAAGCGGTGGCATGATTATAGCAAACACGGCTCCTCAAATCGAACCCCGGAGGGGTGGTACAAAAATCGTTCATCGTAGAAATTATTTCGTGGTTCAATAAAATAGAATGACAAATCTCCTGAACCCGGAAGGTTCAAATGTTTATAGAAAATTGTTATTTGTAATGGGTTCGACCCCGCCGGGGTCGTATGCTGGGGTTGGATGTTTTGCTATAAATATGTGAAGCCTCCGGCTTCAACATCCCCGCGTCGATTGTACTTTAATCATGCCAATCAAAAAGATATTTTTCATCAAACGTAATATCAAATTTTGCAAGCAATTCCAGATATTCTTCTTTGAAAGTCTTCTTTTTGTGATGTGTTTTTTGGTTCATGATGTACTTGATGACGGAATCTAATTGTGAATGACTGTAAGAGAATGCGCCGAACCCTTCTTGCCAATTGAATTTGAATTTTGTGAATTGCTTTTCTTTGACGAATTCGTTTGTTGATTTTTTGATTTCCCGTACCAAATCGGACAAACAGCACGATGGTTTCATCCCTACGAAAAAATGGATGTGATCGGGCATTCCATTAATGGCGAGCATCTTTTGTTGCGTGTTTTGAATGATGCCGGTGATGTATTTGTAGAGTTGGGATTCCCATGAGGTCTGAATGAGCGATTCCCGGCCTTTGACCGAAAAAACAACATGGATGTAGATTTGTGAATAGGTGTCAGCCATAATATCCCGATCTCCTGAACCCAGAGGGTTCAAATATTTATAGAAAAATTTTTTAAATAATGGATTCGACCCCGTCGGGGTCGCATGTTGATTTGGCGATCAAAATATCACCCCTTTGCCAATGGCATCCCTTTGGGACGGGGTTTTGATTCGTTTTCATGATTTCTTTCTATAGAAATGTCAGCCCGTCGGACTTTACCAATTTCAATCACCAACGATGTCTTTGTTTACCGCAAATTATCAACCGCGAAGCGGTGGCATGATTATAACAAACACGGTCCCTCAGATCAAACCCCGAAGGGGTGGTATTATCGTGTGTAAAAAACAGGACGTATGCACGCATATGTCCGCCAGCCGTATCAATTGAATAGACTTTCAAGGATCGGCTTGATATGTACCCACAATTGAACAAGAGCATTGCTTCCGCTCATAATTGACGCAATCTGAGCAATTATAGGAAGTATGGCTGCCGATCTTCTTTTATCTTTGGGAAGCACCGCTTCACTTGAAATCACACTGATCATATCAATTAGCTGTTTTTTCGCTTCATTAGACAAATCTTTATTCGAATAAATCGCTTCCGTAAGCTCACGCAGTGATTGTGAGACATTCTTTTCATTTGAGCGGTCAAGAACAGATATTGAAGAATCAATAATTTCAAGAGAACCAGTATTTAAAACGCCAATTGAGCTGTTGTCGATTTTAATATTATTCAAAGTTACACCTCCAATTGTTACACTTTTGCGGTCTGGAAATTTGGGCAAATTCAAAGGCATACCAACTTGAAACTCAAGCATTGATGCGTGGTAATTCATGAGTCTTTCATTGGCTTCCTGCTGAATAGAAATGACTTTAATGAATTTAAAATAGCAATCTAAACATAATGGCAAATCAGATTTGCCCGGAGCGGCGGACAAAACAAACATTGATACATTATCACATTGTGTACATTTCATCGGGTTTCCTTTCTAACTGCTAGTGGGAATCACATAACGGTCAGAGCACACATGCGATGCAGTGGCGCGGGGTATCTCTGAAATAAGGCGTCCTCTGCTCGCTCCCCGCGCCATAGTGTCGGCGTCGCCTTGCTATTTCAAGCACTTTAGAATCTCACTTAAAATTTTATTCGAATTAAGAATTCCATCGCAATGAAATGGCTCTCTTGCGATTGTTATTCCTCTGATCTTTGGCCACTGATCCCTAATTATTTCAACAGTTGACCTGATGTTTTTATTTGGTGCGACCTTTTTCACTTTCTCCGAACCGTAATTCATGATAAAGTAATCCAGATCAATATCAAGTATGATTTTATCATACGTTTCCATGGCACTCTTGAATTTATTTAAATCGCTATATAAATAAATTGAATGCTGTTGACCATCCTTGTCTGTCAATAGAAGCTCTCCATCATAATGTTGACGACAAAGTATATGAACGTTGGAAATGATATTTAAATACATCGCAGATTTTGGATGGGTATCATTTACAACATTAATACGAGCCCAGCAGAACTTAGCTACTTCCTCGTCACTTGATGTGTCTAAGTCCCTTAGCTCCGATTCATTACTTGGCGGACAAAGATCATGATGGTAGTCGATTGAAAATAATGCCGGAATTTGTTTGTGCTTAGTATTGTTATGCCATTGATTCCAATAGAATAACGCAAACCTATGTTCCTGAACGATACCCACTTCTGTGTTCCCTCCATTAACAAATTCAAGAAAACATCCAGGAGGCTCACAATAAGGTGGATTGGAATATTGATATTTGATCATAGTTGCTCGTTAAAAATCACAAGACGACTTTCATCAGCATCACGAACATACAAGTACATAAGACTTCCTGCTTCGATTACAAAAGGTATCTTGTCGCCGAGGTTTCAGGTCAAACTCAATCCTTGACACAGCGAACAGAATGACCCCATGCCTTAGTATCATAGTAAGGGTAACTATTGGCGCGATCGTAAAGCACACCAATACCTATCGAAACAGTAGCGGAGAACTCCGAAGCCGACCACCAAATACAATTCCCGCCAATTCCGCCGAATGTGCTGCTATTGTCGGTACGGTAGCCGCCCGGTAAGGCTGTAAAACCTGTCTCATTAGTTGCGCCTGTGTTGGGGCCTGCCCAATGCGCAAGTCCGGCTTCCTTTAATTTCCCCCCCGCGACACTTTCGCCGCCCAAAAATGTTATTAGGGTTGTCCATTCGGCATCACTTGGCACATGCCAGCCTGTAGGAGCAATATTATTTGCATTATTTACGGCATACCAATTATAGAGACGTCCGTACGTTGGCGCAGGTGCATTATTGTAATTGCAAAAAGCCCCTGTTGTTAGTCCTGCCCACGTCACATTATCAGTCGCATTTTGCATCGCGGTGCCATTCCTGTATCTGGTAGTTTTCAGATTCTCGATCAACCACTCTTGTGTACCGATAATTACTGTATGATAAACATTACCATCAATATCCCATACTGCGGCCATAGTGAAATCGGCATCACTCATGTCTGTAATCGCAGCATTGAAGGCGTCAGTCAAACGAACTTTGCAGCCTGTCGAAGCCACGTTCGGGATAGTCCATGAGTAGGTATTGGCATTGGCAGTATTTGATGTAATCATATTCCATGTAGTGCCATTCGTTGTATATTCAATCTTAACATTCGCTACCATTCCGAAAGTCGTCCAAGTAATATTATGACTGGAGGCAACCGTCCAATTTTCGCTCCCATTTGGAGATACAATTGTAAGAGTTGAAGCACTGATCGTGAAATCGACATTGCTCATATCCGTAATTGTCGTGTTGGACGCATCTGTAACACGTACTTTGCATGTCGTTGACACGCTATTCGGAACTAACCATGCGTAGGTTCCGACATTTGTCGCACTGGCAGTAATCGCGTTCCAGACAGTACCATTCGTTGTGTATTCTATTTTCACATTTGTCACCGTTCCAGAAGTCGTCCAGGTAATATTATGGTTCGAGGCGACCAACCAGTCTTCCCCGCCGTTCGGAGACATAATTGTAAGAGTTGCCGCACTGATCGTGAAATTGTCATCACCCATATCTGTAATCACCGCATTGGAGGCGTCCGTGACACGCACTTTGCAGGTCGCTGATGGTATATCTGGAATCGTCCATTCGTACGTATTAGTATTGGCTATGCTCGTCGCAATCACATTCCAACTCGAGTCATTTGTCGTGTACTCTAATTTCACATTGGCCACCGTTCCTGAAGTCGTCCAAGAAATATTATGGATTGAGGCGACCAACCAATCTTCCCCGCCATTCGGAGATGTAACTGTCAGAGTTCCGGCAATTGTGAAATTCGCATCGCTCACATCCGTAATTGCTGCATCAGAGGCATCGGTCACACGGACTTTGACTGATGGTGACGATGTACTCGGAATCGTCCATGCGTAGGCACCATTATTAGCTACACTTGCCGTAATCAGTGTCCAGGTAGAGCCATTCGTGGTGTATTCAAGTTTCACGTTCTCCACCGTTCCCGACGTTGTCCACGTAATATTATGGATGGAACCAACCGTCCAGCTTTCGCCGCCATTTGGTGACGTGATTGTAAAACCAACATAATTTGTACCCGCTTTGTCAAGCCGGTTGTTTCGATCAAATTTGATTTCCTCGCAAGAAAAAATCATGAGTAATAGAAAGAGGCTTGTTATTATTTTGTAATTCTTCATTTCTGAATCCTTCATGCGACATTCAAATTTAATTAGATCTGCCAAATCCTGAAGATTTGGTAGGTCTTATTCTTAAAACGATACGGTGTAACCCAATTGCAATTCATTGCTATTGTAATTCAGTTCAAAACTATTTTTCAACGTCGAAAGATTATAGGACTCCTTTTTATTCTGTATGTCTTTATAAACAACCCAAATAATGTCGGCGATCCATATAGTCGCCCCGATCCGCGTTGTGATGAAATACGTATGATTGGCGCTGGTGGCTTTATTGTATAGCGATGATAATTCATTCTTATTTGTTGAGGATTTGTAATCGGAATAGAATTTATCGGCCACACTTTTTTGAGACATTCCATAGGCGATGAGCCCCACGGCGCTGACGGCTGTTACGACCGATCTTGTTTTCTCTTTCTCTGTAAAATATCCGCCCAATCCGGGCATCAGAATGGAGAGGTATGCTTTGGACAGCGGGACAGGTTGTCTTTTATCCGCCTCCGTAAACGTAATTTCAATCGGTTCTTTATACCCTTCCGTCACTTGCACGGTTTTTTCTTTGATTCGTCCGTAGCCCTTCATCTGAGTTTTGACAGTATAACTTCCTTCGAGCACTTGTTGGTCGAGATTTTTGCCCTCGTAGATTTCTTTCCCCATTTCGTCTATCAGAGTAAATTCCGCGCCGTCCGGCACAGAATACGCCATGATACGTCCTTGCTTGGCCGTGAAATCGTCCTGTATAATTTCAAGCGCTCCTTTTGAGAGACTGATGGTTTTTTTGATAGGATGATGTTTGTCTTTTATAAGTTCGATCTCGTAGGTTCCGGGCTTTAGGCGAATCTGCATATCCATACCAAAATCTTTATTCTCTATACCATTGACGAGCGTTTTTATGTCAGTTTTGTCGGCAAGTATCTTAATTGTTCCAAAGTTGGATTTCAGTTCAAAGGTTTTCAGGAGCGGTTCACCGGCTTTGATGGTGATGGCGTCTTCATAATCCCTATACAGATCGGAGTTCATCGTGAGCCGAATATTGTAAATTCCGGCAACTAAACCATTCGTCTCTCCTTTTTTGTTCAAAGGAGTTGTGCCGACATACTTTTTATCGAGATAGACTTTAGCGCCGGATGGAGTGGATGTGATCGTAATATCGCTGAATTGCGGTTTAAGCAAAAACGCCAGATCCGATGCCGTAAGGTCGCTAATTTCCACGGTTTTTTTTCTAAGAAAATAACGTTCCTTTTCAACTTCAATTTCATAAGCGCCGGATTGAAATTCCTCGAAAACCTGCGGGGTTACACCCTCCTTGAGTATGCCGTTGATTTTGATTTTTGCACCGGCAGGAGTGGACGATACGTTCAGAGTGCCAAAGTTTGGAGCCAGCGTTTTTTCGGGGACACGGTTAAGTCCGTCTTTGATATCCACCGCGATAGACTGAGGATAATATTTGGACTTCTTTAAAATCAACGTGTGCGAGCCAACGGACAATTTAATCCCGGACAAAGGCGTAGAACCGATTTCGATATCTAAGTCTAATACTTTTGCGCCGGCCGGAGATGAGGAAATACTGACAATTCCATAATTCAGTGACAGATCCACGCCGAGGATGGCGGTTTTGTCTTCCCTCAATTCCACCGACTGAGTCACGTCTTCATTTTCTTTGATCATGATATTAAATTCTTGCGAAGCGCCATAACCGGACTTCGTGAATTTAATTTTATGGACTCCTGCGGATAAATTAAGTTTAATGCTTTTGGAGAAAACGGGATTACCCGCGACGCCATTGATCGTGGGTGTGACGCCCTCGATATTCAATTGGAATATGGCCGAGCCAAAGATTTCCTGGGACGACTTCATAACGCTGATCTTGGCCAGGGAGTTTTCGCTTTTTATGCCCGCAAATGTGTTTGAAATCATCTTCATGATCTCGAGTAAGCCCTCGATCTCGCCTTTATAATCTTCCGATTTAGACTGGATGATCTTACTGGTCGCTATGTCAATCATACGGAGATCAATCGTATAGACCTGTCCGATTTTTCCGATATCTCCCGCGACCATATATTCCACGCCAAGAAGTTCACCGACCCGCACCGCACATTCAGACGTATTGCAATTATCGGAGATATTAAAGTCCTGAGCTTTCAATATCTCATTCATTTTTTCACGTTCCAAGAGATCAAAAGCCTGCGTCTGACCGAGTAGGGCGCGAAAGCGATTACTGAGATTGGTGACGTCGCTCTTTGCCAAATCACTGCTGACGAATTCCAGAACGGCGACGGTTTTTTTCTTCTGCGCCAATAGAGAGATTGAAGAAATCATTACCAGTGAGATGGCCAAAAGGACATACACTATTTTTTTCATACTCTAAACCTACATTTGATCCATTGCATTATTTAGACATGCGATAGCATGTGAGTCTCCCTGAGATAAACTTCAGATTTTTTCCATTAATACGCAATGACTAAAGTCGGCCAATGATCGACAGACCTCCCAAGTCAAGAAGTCAGAGACGTTCCAAGTCTCCCAGACTTGAAAGGTTTATAAAAAAACGATTGAATTACGTTTCGAAATCGGGTCCATGAAGGTCTAAATTCGTCACCGCCTTGCATTTCCCGCGTGCATTTTTTATTATCCATGCGATTTTTACTAAGCCCATTAACCGAACGAATCTCCGATGTCCGAACCGAAGAATTTTGAATCTCCCAAACCCGAACCCGTCCGATACAATTTTTCTCAAATCGAAAAAAAGTGGCAGGAATTCTGGGATGAGAACAAAACATTTCGCGCGATGGAAGATCCGAAATTTCCAAAAGACAAACGCTACTACGTTCTCGATATGTTCCCCTATCCGTCCGGCGCAGGGCTTCACGTCGGACATCCCGAAGGTTATACCGCCACCGACATCCTCGCGCGCTACAAACGCATGAAAGGATTTAATGTCCTTCACCCGATGGGCTGGGACGCGTTTGGCTTACCGGCGGAACAGTACGCCGTAAAGACCGGCGTGCATCCGGCGATCACGACGAAAGACAATATTGATAATTTTCGCCGGCAATTAAAAATGCTCGGCTTTTCCTACGACTGGGATCGTGAAGTGGATACGACGAATCCAAAATATTTCAAATGGACGCAGTGGATTTTTCTTCAGCTTCATAAAAAAGGTCTCGCCTATATCGCCGAGGTCCCTGTCAATTGGTGTCCGGAACTCGGAACGGTATTGGCCAATGAAGAGGTGCCGGAGCAAGTTGAAAAAGGATTTACCGTCATTCGAAAACCGATGCGCCAGTGGATGCTGAAAATCACGGCCTATGCCGATCGTTTGCTGGAAGATTTGAATATTTTGGATTGGCCGGAGAGCATCAAGGAAATGCAGCGGAATTGGATCGGCAAATCTGAAGGCGCAGAGATTTTCTTTTCTCTAAAAAATTCCGATGAAAAAATCAAAGTTTTTACGACACGGCCCGACACGATTTTTGGCGCCACGTATTTAGTTCTCGCGCCGGAACATCTGCTCGCAGACCGCATCACGACCGATAAGCAAAAGCCTGTGGTCGAAAAATATCGCCGCGAGACTTCACTCAAAAGTGACATGGAACGCACGGAACTTGCAAAAGAAAAATCGGGCGTATGGACGGGCGCATGCGCGATCAATCCGGCCTCCGGCGAGGAAATTCCAATCTGGATCGCGGATTATGTTTTGGTCAGTTATGGTACCGGCGCGATCATGGCGGTGCCTGCACACGACACACGCGATTTTGAATTCGCCCGAAAATTTGATTTGGAAATTCGCGTTGTTATTCAGCCGGAAGGTGAAGCGCCGCTAGATTCCAAAACCATGACCGAAGCGCATTCGCATATCGGTGTGATGGTGAATAGTAAAAATTTCAACGGAATAAAATCCAACGAAGAAAAAGGATTTAAGAATCCGGCAATTCTTGCCGTCGTAGAATCTTTAGAAAAGCAAGGCGTCGCTTCGCGAACGATTCATTATAAACTCCGCGATTGGCTTTTCTCGCGTCAACGCTATTGGGGCGAACCGTTTCCGCTTATTCATCGCCAGGATGGTACGATCGAGACTGTGGATGAAAAATATTTACCACTTACTTTGCCTACAGTCGAATCGTATAAACCTGCGGGAACCGGCGAGTCGCCACTGGCTTCGATAGCGGAGTGGGTAAATACTGCCGATCAATCCGGAAAGCCTGCGCTTCGCGAGACCAACACCATGCCGCAATGGGCCGGCTCGTGTTGGTATTACCTCCGCTATTGCGATCCGCACAATGACGCAGTGTTTTGCGATCCCAAAAAAGAAAGTTACTGGATGCCGGTCGACATGTACGTTGGCGGAGGGGAACACGCAGTCTTGCATTTACTCTACGCACGTTTTTGGCACAAAGTGCTTTTTGATCTGAAGCTCGTGAATACGCCGGAACCTTTTATGAAACTCGTTAATCAGGGAATTATCCTCGGTGAAGATTCACAAAAAATGTCCAAGTCGCGTGGAAATGTGGTTAATCCGGATCAGATCATAGAAAAATACGGCGCTGATTCAATACGGCTGTATGAAATGTTCATGGGTCCGCTCACGCAAACAAAACCCTGGAACACCAATGGCGTCGAGGGAGTCTATCGCTTCCTTCAGCGCGTTTGGCGGCTCTATACGGACGAACAGGGAAATCTCTCCGGAAAAATTCAGGATGTCGATCCGTCAATCGAGCTTATGCGCGTTCTACACAAGACGATTAGAAAAATCACGGACGATATCGAATCGCTTAGTTTTAATACGGCTATTTCCCAAATGATGATTTTCGTCAATGAATTGACGCCGATTGAAATTCGCCCGCGAAAAATTGTAGAGCCTTTTATTCTGCTTCTTGCTCCTTTTGCACCGCATCTGGCAGAAGAAATCTGGGCTATTCTCGGGCACACGAAATCCCTTGCCTACCAAGCGTTCCCCGAATACGATACGGCATTAACCGTGGACGATGAAGTGACGATCGTATTGCAGGTTAATGGCAAATTGCGTGACAAACTTCAATTGAAAAAGGGCACGGATAAGAGTATCACGGAACAAATGGCGAAAGAGAAGGTCGCCTCGTGGATTCAAGGAAAAGAAATTTTGAAGGTCGTTTTCGTGCCGGATAAATTAGTCAATATCGTGGTGAAGGGATAATCATGCGATATCCATTTCTCTGTTTGATGGCGCTCTTACTAATAAGTGCCTTAAATAATTTACATGTCAGAAAGGTTCTCGCCAAGGCGCAAAGACGCGAAGAAACCAGAAACCAAGTATTCTTTGCGCGCTTGGCGGCTTTGCGAGGAAATAAATATGTCTACTATATTGCGCTCTCATTACTAATTATCCTTACGGCATCGTGTGCAAAAAAGAAAATTGAAGTAGAGCCTGTTGATAATTCCGACACAGAAATTCTTACCGTCCTGACCGGACGTAATCTGGATTCGCTCAAAAATAAATCCTACCGCGACAAAATACTTGCCTTCTCAATCGAACTCGGACAAAGAAGTAAAGATTTTAATCAACGGCTTGGACAAATTATTTTTCTAAAAAATTCCGTCGGCTCATGGCAAAAAGCCTTCGATCAGACGCTCAAGGACTCGCTCTTCTCCGCCGCGGAGAAAATAAATCTGGGATATCTGGATTCCCTTCAGGCCTTGATTACACAGCCTTCAGAGGAATTTCAAACCTCGCACATCGACTTGTCGGTGGCATACGATCGTCTGAAAATCAATTACCGAATCATTCACGACTATCGGAACTTCAAAAACATGTCGACCATTTTGGATTCTGTTTTATCGAATGAACTTACGATCAATAAATCACTCAAGGATTTTAAAAATACGGTGGAGAAAACCCGTTAATGAAAGGAATTGTTTATGAAATTCGTTATTGGAGCGTTGACCCTCAGTGTGTGCATCGCCTGCTCTAAACCTAAAGACAAGCCCATGGAAACCAAATCGGAAATGCAGAAAAAAATTGAAGAATATGCCAAATTCGAAATTAAGGTTCCGATGGATCATTTGTCCGACAAGGAAAAGCAAGTGGTCAAATTGTTGGTTCAGGCCGGAAAAATTGCGGATGAAATTTTTTGGAAGCAAACGGCGTCGGATGCCATCGCGCTTCGTGATGAATTTTCTAAAAAAACCGATGCCGCCTCCAAAGAGGCTTATGAATATATGATGATCAATTACGGGCCTTATGACCGTGAAGACAATAAGCGTTTTGCGGGACAAGGAGCGGCTACGCGTCCGCCGGGAGGAACGTATTATCCTGCCGACATGACCAAAGAAGAATTTGAAGCGTATGTCAAAGCCAATCCAAAAGAAGAAAAGGCGCTGACCGATCTTTACACGGTTGTCGTGCGTGATGGAAAAAAATTAAAACCCGTTCCGTTTCATACCGTCTATGAAAAGGAAGTCGCTGAAATGAGTAAATTGCTCAAGGCCGCCGCAGACCTTACAGAGAATGAAAGCTTCAAAAAATATCTGACGGCGCGTGCGAAAGCCGTTCTGACAGACGATTATTACGAATCCGACGTGGCGTGGATGAAGCTTAAGGATAACACCATTGACGTAGTCATTGGCCCAATCGAAAACTATGAGGACGCGCTGTTCAATTACAAGGCCGCACACGAAACAGCCGTCATGGTAAAAGATCCCGAGGGCACAAAGGAATTACAAATGTTTCAATCTCATCTCGATGCACTCGAGCAAAATCTCCCGCAGAAAAAGGAGTACATTCGAGCCTCCGCCGGAAAAGCCAACGTGCTGGAAATTGTAAATATCGTCTACTTCGGCGGCGATTTTCAAAAAGGAATCAAAACTATTGCGGCCTCGTTGCCTAATGATCCTCGCGTGCATGAAGAATACGGTGGAAAAAAGCAAATGTATAAAAACATGATGGAAGCAAAGTTCGAAAAAATTGTAAAGCCCATTGGTGAAAAAATTGTCAGCGAAAAAATGCGCTCCTATATCGACATGCACGCGTTCACAACGTTTGTCACCATGCACGAGGTATCGCATACTTTGGGTCGTGGATTCGTTTTTGGCAATGACAAGATGGAAGTTCGCAAGGCGCTCAAAGAACTGCATTCCGCGATTGAAGAAGCCAAAGCGGATGTTTTGGGTATTTACAATATGGACTATTTTAAGAAACAAAAAATCTACGACGACGAAACGATGAAAAAAATGTACGTCACGTATCTCGTGGGTCTATTTCGTTCGATCCGTTTTGGCGCCGAAGAAGCGCACGGAAAGGCCAATATTGCGCAAATGGCATTCCTAGCGGAACAAGGCGCTGTGGGCCGTGACGCGGACGGTAACTGGACCGTGAATTTCGATAAATTTCAATCCGGCGTGAGCGCTCTCGGCAAAGTACTATTGGAAATCGAAGCCGAAGGAAATTACGAAGGAGCAAAAAACTTTCTGGAGAAATACGGCAAATTAACCGACGACATCAAAAAGGATCTGGCGAAACTTGATCACATTCCACGCGACCTTAATACAAGCTACGCCGTGCTTAATGAGTCCCTCCGTAAGCCACTGAATTAATATACCGTTAAATGATAAATGAAAAAGCGACCATTTTTTGATGGTCGCCTTTCTTTAGCTGAATAATTTCTTCGGTTTACTTACCAAATATCTCTTTGAAAAACGCCGTCATATCGCTCCAGGACTGCTGATCGGCCGGTGCATTGTATGCCAGCGCCATTTTGAATTTCTGGCCAAGTGAATCTGCGCCGGGATTGGTGAAGCCGTGCACGGCACCTTCGTAAGATTTAAAAGAATAATTGGCTTTCGCAGCATCCATTTCTTTTTTGAAATCAGCAATCTCTTTTTCACTGGTAAACTTGTCCGCCGCACCGTTACAAACAAGAATCCGCCCTTTGAGTGTACCTTCTTTGGCGGGAGAGACGGGGCCAAGGCCTCCGTGAAAACTGACTACACCCTTCAAATCCTTTCCCTGACGTGCCATATTGAGAACAATTCCTCCGCCAAAACAATACCCTATGGCGGCAATATTATCGCCGTCCGCATTCGGGTTGCTCCTTAGGACATCAAATGCTTTATCAAATCGAATTTTGGCTCCCTCAAAATTTTTGAAAACAGCCGAAGCAAATTCACCGGCATCTTCCGGATGAGCGGCAATCTTGCCATCTCCATACATATCAACGGCTAACGCAATATAACCCATTTCAGCCAACATGTTTGCACGATTGCGGGTGTAATCATTGTGGCCCCACCATTCGTGAACCACTAAAACACCGGGCCGCTTCCCACTGATCGACGCGTCGAAAGCCAGAAAGCCCTTCATTTGAATGTTATCTGCGGAATACGTCACCTCTTCGCCAACAATCTTTTTCACACCCGGTTCTGATTTCGCCAATTTTGACTTCCCGCAAGAGATTAGCAAAACCAAGATTATTAAGCCGGTCTTTGAGAAATTCATTTGATTTCCATGAAGTAATAATACCTTTTAAAAAAACAATTATTTTTATCGAATATTTGAAATCAAAATCGATTCAAAAAAGTTTACGGCTTGCTCTCTGATTCCCGCTGCTTCGCCAGTTTGTCCCATTGGGGAATTGTGGTTTTCATAAACTCGACTTTGTCTCCTTTGAGTTTTTTCATATCAAGTCCAATAAAGGCCTGAGCTTTTTCTTTTGATGAAATATCCGGTAAGGCAATTGGCCATGCACCGCCTTTTGAAATTATTATCTGAGCCAATAGAATGCGCGCTTCTTGAGCTTTTTCGATTCCTGCACTTAATACACGGGAACACTCAAGTGGTGCGTGAAAGCTGCCACCGTGACTGGCGGCAACGTAGTCCCAACGCCACTGAGCCTGGCGGATTAATTTTAAGACGGGTTTCATCTCGGCTTCGCCGGCACTCTTATCCCACGCGGCTTTGGCCTCGAGATGAGCATGAATTAAAGCGTCTTCCAGCCGGCCGCGAACTTCCGCCACTTTATCCTGACGATCGTTGACGTTCTTTCGCAATGTTTCTTCACTTTCACGATGACATACTTGACACGAATTGGCAATATTGGCTAAAGGACTTTGAATTTTGTGATCGGTAAATTTAACACCGCCTTCACTCCGGTAGGGCATATGACAGTCGGCGCACGCCAGTCCCCGTTCCGCATGAATGCCCATTTTAAAAACCTCGTAATCCGGATGCTGAGCCTTGAGCATTGGAGTTTTACTGAGCGAGTGAACCCAGTCGACATGCTGTACGCTATCATAGTAGGATTCCATGTCCTCCGCCCTATAGCCTTTGTCCCAAGGAAAAGTGAGGTATTTTTCCTCTTTGCCTTTGAAAAAGTACTCCACATGGCACTGTGCACAAACAAGAGAGCGCATTTGCTGGCGTGTCGCTTTGGTAATATCTTCACCGCGACGCTGCATCGCTTCGATCAATGCCGGCCGGGAAATGCGAAGGTTCATGGTTTTTGAATCGTGGCAGTCCTGACAACCAATCGGATTAACAATTTCCGATCCTAAATCGGCCCACTTTGATTTATAGAAATTGGCGACACCCATTTTGTTCATGACACGCGGGACGTCTGTACTCTTGCAGGTCATACAAGTTCCGGGCTGAGGGCCAAGTGTGCGCAGACTGGTGCGAATGTCATCGACCGCGCGATAGTGGCCACGGGACTGGTTGTATTCCTTTGAAAAACCATAACCGGCCCATAATATAACCAGGCCCGGATAGTCTCCGAGCATATCTCTCCAGGATGAGCCGCCATATTTGCTGCGAAAATTGGTATCCGCGGTCGATCGGTAGGTTTCGAATTCGCGTGGAAAATTTTGGCCCCACACTTCATTACGAGGTTCCCATTCCGCCAAGGGTTGTATCATTTGGAAAAGCGTTTTTTCCTCTGCCCGACGTTCCACGATGGAATCGGTGAAAAAGCCCGCGGCTATGACAAGCCCAATGGTTCCAACAAAAAGAACCCATGCGACCCATGGCCTTTCGCGAATAATCTCTGTTAAATTTTTCATTCTGTATTCCCTTTAATTGACTATGGTTTCTTTAGTGTCAGGAATGGATCCATCCACTCGGGTGTCGTTTTTGAAAGCCTCGGTACACGTGCGAAGGGAGCTGAAGACAGACTATTGACCCGTCCGTGCGGTGTTTCACGATGACATTGCCAGCACAAGAGGCCTTGACCATGAGTACTTGTCGGGCCGGTCACGGACGATGCACCGATTCGATCAACAAGACCATCGTGACATCGAATGCAGTTTTCCTGCACAACCGCGATCCCGGCTTCTTTGATATGAATCACCTGCGGTTCGAGACGAAACGTGAACATAGTAGAATGGCGGAGCCCATCTTGTGCCTTAAACACGTATTTCCTAAAAACATTATCATGGGGCACGTGGCAGTCGTTGCACACTGTAACGCGACCATGGCTGCTCGTCTGCCAGGTTGCAAATTGGGGCGCCATGACATGGCAATTGACACAGGCCGAGGGATCATCGGATAAATACGAAAACGCATTTGAAATTCGAAGCGTCAATACGATGATTCCGCAAAATGTCCCAAGAACGAGGATTACCGGAATTTTCCAGGACTCCGGAGGCGAAAATTTGTTAATAAGACGAAGCATAGATTTGTTGTTCTTATGTTGCAGCCAATCGATGTCAAATTTACACTGTAAAAAACATAAATGCCAAATAGAATTTACAACTTGTAAGCTAACGTTTTTTGTATCGCCAGCATCCCTTCACATGATCGTCCACCATGCCCGTCGCCTGCATGTGCGCATATACAACCGTGGATCCGAAGAATTTGAAACCGCGCAGTTTCAAATCCTTCGAAAGTGCGTCCGACTCTTTTGTGGTCGCCTGAATACCCTTGCGGGTTAGTCCGCGCGGATTGCGTAGTGTTTTATATCCCGTGAATTGCCAGATGTACTTATCAAAGGTTCCGAATTCTTTTTGCAAGTTTAGAAACAATTGTGCGTTTGTGATCGCGGCCAAAATTTTCAGTTTATTCCTGACAATTCCGGCGTCATTCATGAGTCGCTCGATGTCGGGCTCCGTAAATTGTGCGACCTTTTTAGGATCAAAATTTCGAAACGCCTTTCTAAAATTATCACGCTTGCGCAAAATCGTTATCCAGCTAAGTCCTGCCTGAAAGGTTTCGAGAACGAGGAATTCAAATAATTTTTGATCGTCGTGAACAGGAACGCCCCATTCCGTGTCGTGATATTCCATATAAAGAGGGTCTTCACCGCACCACCAGCATCGTGACTTTTGTTTCATACACTTCCCTTATGAAAAAGGGCACGATTTACGCGCCCTTTTTAAGATTCTTAGATTGATCTATTTCGATACCTACTTAATTCGATCCCAATAACGTGATTTACCAAGAAAGGTCATACCGGCCACATAGCCTTTAAGCTTCAAGCGGTCCGGATTTTCCAGGGCCGCAAAACAGGTATACAGCTTTCCTTCATCGGCTTTATAAACGTAGCCATCGTTCCATTCGCTGTCGTCGGCGTCAAATTTTACGCCGCGCATAATTACCATGCCAATGACAGGATCGTTGCGACGCGCCGGATCAGGATTTTTGTAGTCGATCTTTGCCCCGCCTAATTTGATATTTGGATTTTCGTTTTCAGGGTGATCGTTATCAATAAGATATTGTGCATCGTAATTCGGATATTGTAACCAAACGATCTTCCCGTAGTATCGATCGCCTTGTTTGTAAACTTCAATGTGCACTTGCTCGCCCTTTTCATTGATGTAGAGCCATTTTCCTAAAATATCATCGGGATTGGTCGCAAACAGATTCACGCAAAACGCCAGCGCGATAAGGAATTTCTTCATAATACCTCCGGAGTTTAGTTATTACTAAAAATAAGACAGATAAACGAACGTAATCAGAAAAGATTTAATAAGGCCTATTCAAAAAATTGTGCCATACGGTCGCTTTGTTCCTCCGCATGGTAGGAACTTCGCACAAGCGGTCCGGATTCCACGACGCGAATGCCCATCGCCAATCCTTCTTTTTTGAACATCGCAAAGTCGTCCGGATGAACAAATCGGTCCACCGGAATATGTTCCTTCGTGGGCTGCAAATACTGACCAATCGTGAGGATATCTAAATCCGATTCGCGCAAATCCCGCATCACATCCAGAATTTCCTCATTCGTCTCGCCAAGCCCAACCATGAGTCCGCTTTTTGACACACGATCATTCTGCTTCACGCGGGTAAGCAATTCGAGGCTCTGGCGATAATTGGCCTGTGGACGTACCACCTGATACAGGCGCGGAACCGTTTCGGTATTATGATTCAAAATATCCGGCTTGGCTTCAATGACGGTCATGAGCGACTCATAATTCCCGCGAAAATCCGGAATCAAAACCTCGATCCGACACTCGGGCGCGGCGTTTCGGATTTCCAAAATAGTCTGAGCAAAAATTTCCGCTCCCCCATCCGGCATTTCATCGCGATTCACCGATGTAATAACCGCATGTCGCAAATTCATAATCCGTACTGAATCCGCCACACGCTTGGGCTCATCTTTATCAAACCACGTGGGTTTGCCTGTTTTCACGGCACAAAACCCGCAACTGCGTGTGCAGACATCGCCGAGAATCATAAACGTCGCCGTCCCGCGATTCCAACATTCCGCTATATTCGGACAGCGCGCTTCCCCGCAGACGGTGTGGAGCTTATTGGTATCAACGAGCGTCTTAACTTCAGAAAATTTTTGCCCCATGGGAATTTTGACCTTTAGCCACTCGGGACGCCTCTCAATTTCACGCTCTTTGGATTCTTCCGTCTTTTGATTGATATAGTCCACTTGGACGGAAGTCATGGGATAGGTTCGACTCATGTGAGAATGGTAAGGCGTTTGAAAGTTAAATTCAAACGATTTTTCAGAACTATGGAGTAGACCAACCGGTTATAAAATCCATTTTCTTTTGTATGATAATTTCATACTATCTTGGCCATGGAAGAAAAAACAACGTCCTCCGCTCCTTCGCGTTCTTTCCTCGAGAGTCATGGACTTATCATTGGAATGGCTGTCCTTACCGTCATCCTGCAGTCTATTCCGCTTGTACGTTCCGTGTTTTTACCATTTGAATTTTTTACAACCTTCATTCATGAGGGCGGTCATGCGCTTGCTAGTCTCTTAATGGGCGAGGAAGTTCATAAAATCGTGATCAATCCCGATACGAGCGGCTATATGCAGCACTCCGTGACGAGCGGTCGTCTGGCGCAAGGCTTCATCGCAAGCGCCGGCTACCTCGGTGCCGCTCTTTTCGGCGGACTCTTAATCGTTTTGAGTGGTCAAAAAAAACGCTCCAAATTTTTGATTTTCGGGCTTGGCCTTTTATTCGCGGCCGGAATTCTTTTTTATGTGCGCGATATTTTTACGCTTTTTGTCTGCGGAGGCCTATGCGTCGTTCTTTTCTGGTTTGCGCTAAAAACTTCTGAGAATGTCAATTACTTCGCGCTCAATTTCCTGGCCGTGCAATGCGCGCTCAATTCCGTTGGCGATGTATTAACTCTCGTTCGCCTCTCGATGGGAGCGGCAAAAAGCTCGTACAGCCTCGGCCATTCCGACGCCGATACCGTTGCACAAGCTTTTTTGCTTCCCGCCGTGTTTTGGTCAATTTTATGGGTTATCCTTTCTATTTTTATCTTATATTATGCGATGAAAATCAGTTCTACAAAACGCGCAGGAAGAACCACCGGTGCCTAAACTATCACACAGCCTCAATGAGGAAAGTAATTTTGATTGGCTCCCGACCTTTCCCGTTCGCGTCGCCATTCTCGACATGAATAATGGGATGCGCAATATGGGCATTCGTAATATCAAACGTATTGTCCGGAATTTTGAATTTCTCGTCACCGCGCGGCGTCTGCCGATCGAAATCACCATGGATCATTTTCATGTGCGGGATCGGGATGAACTTCCGGATTCCGGCTATGATATATACATTTCCAGCGGCGGCCCCGGAAGTCCTTTGGAAGATACCGGTTCACAATGGGAATTAAGGTTTTTCAAACTACTGGATGAATTGACAAAACACAATGACACGGAAGAGCGCAAAAAATATTTTTTTGGTATATGCCACTCGTTTCAGCTCATGGCTAAAAAGTTTCAGATTGGTGAAATCTCGAAACGAGAGCGCCGCAATCTGGGGATTGTGCCTATTGTCCGCACCGGTGACGGGATAGGAGATGTTATTTTCGAAGGACTTTTGGAGAAGTTTTATGCGTTTGACAACCGCGACTGGCAAGTGAATAATCCGGATGCGCGCCACGTTGAAAGCATCGGCGCAAAAATTCTGTCCCACGAGGCCGACCACGATTTAGCCGATCGTGCCATCACCGGAATTCGATTTAGCAACGAAATGGAGGCGGTCCAATTTCACCCCGAAGCCGAGAAAAATGCAATTCTACAACGATTTATGGACCCTGAGGAGAGAAAGCACATTGTCGAAATGCTCGGAGAAAAACCCTACGACGAATTTATTCAATCGGTTGAAAACCCAAACAAACTATTAAAAACGTACAAAACCATCTTGCCGGGTTTTTTGCGCCGTGCGTTCAATTCGCTTATGCGGTACTATGAACAACCCCAGCTGGAAAAATAGTCGATGGACAATTGTATATTTTGTAAAATTGCATCGAAAGAAATTCCTTCCAAGTTGGTTTATGAAGACGATTTTGTTGTGGCCTTTTACGATTTGAATCCAAAAGCGCCAACGCACCTGCTCTTGATTCCCAAAAAACATATTGAAAAGCTATCCGATCTTACGGAAGGCGATTCCGCGCTGTCAGGCAAGATGCTTCTCGCGATTGGTTTTGTCGCCGAAAAAGCAGGAATAAAGGAAAATGGATTTCGAGTCGTAGTGAATAACGGTAAGTACGCCGGCCAAGAGGTATTTCATCTGCATTTCCACATTCTCGGCGGAAAACAGATGGGCTGGACTCCGTCGTAATTTTATTTTTTGAACCCTTTTTTGATCCAGCTTACACACTGTTTTTCACCTAAAATTTATTTTTTTGTAGTTAAATTAAGTTGTTTCGGCAGACTCGGGCTCATTCGTAGTTTAGATTCTTGTTAATGCATTTGAGGGTCAAGACGTTACCCAATTTTCAAAGCCAAATCAGCGTAAACTCTTTCTCAAAAAAAATTGCATTTCACGGCGCTTTATACTATTATTCCAGCCCAAAATTTGATTTGATAGTTATTAAAAATACAGGAGATACCTAACTATGATGACCAAAATTCGCGAGAAAACACACGTTTTGCTTTACGTTCTTGTTTTCTGCTTTGTCGCATTAATCGTGGTCGAATGGGGCGCTCAATATTCCGACGTAGGAAGCCAGTCGCGTGGTACGATTGGGAAAATCAATGGTGATGACATTCGTTATGCGGATTTTTCCGGGGCCTATACGAATCAGGTTAATCAGGCCCGCCAACAAAAGGACGGCGAGTCTTTGACCGACGCGGAAATCGATCAGATCAGTGAGCAGATCTGGAGCCAATTCATCGAAGAAAAACTCCTTCGAAAATTCATTGATAAAAACAGCATCGTTGTGGGAGACTCCGATATCGTCAACGAACTCAAAAACAATCCTCCGGAATTTATCAAGAACAGCCCGGCCTTTCTGACCGACGGAAAATTTGACGCGTCGAAATACGCACAGGCTTTGAACAATCCTCAATTTGCAAAAGAATGGGCGCAAGTCGAAGGCGTCCTCCGCGCGCAAATGCCCTATAATAAGCTTCAAGCACAAATTGGCAGTGTCGCCCACATAACCGAAAGCGAACTTCGGCAGGAATACGCGCGACGCAATCTTAAGTTGAATGGACAATTGATCTATTTTAGTCCGGCGGAATTTTCTTCGACGGACATTCAAATTTCAGACGATGAAATAAAGAATTACTACAATGCCCATACGGACGAGTTTAAGGAACAGGAAAAGTCAAAACTAGCCTATGTGAGTTTTGATGATTCTCCGACAAGCCAGGACTCGACGGATGTCATAGAAAAGATCGCGGATGTCAAGAAACAAGTGCTTGAGAAAAAAGACTTCTCGGAACTTGCGAAACTCTATTCGTCCGATCGCGGAGCCAATCAGTCCGGCGGTTCACTCGGCTGGTTTACCAAAGGCGCGATGGTTCGGGAATTTGAAGAAGCTTGCTTTAATGATAAAGTGAAGAAGGGCGATGTCATTGGACCGGTTTTGACGACGTTTGGCTATCATATTATTCGCATTGACTCGACACGTTTTGCAAAGGATCGCAAATCTTCAAAGCCTTTGAAAAAGGGTGATCCGGAACCAAAAGACAGCGTTTTGGCACACCACATCCTGATCAAGATGGAGGCCAGCCAAACCACTATCGAAACCGCGCGTGAGAATGCCTCACTTTTTTATGAAACCGCAAAGGAAGAGAGTTTTGCCGCAGCCTATGAAAAGTATCGCGCTAAGTACAACCTAAAAGCCGATACGACACTGGAAATTGTGAAAAACGAAAGTGGCGTTATCGCCGGATTTCCGGACCGCATGAAAAACATTCAGCGTTTTGCGTTTTCTGAAAAACCTGGATCTCTTGCTCGTCCAAACGGTACACATCTTGGTTTTACCGTGTTTACCATCGTGAGCCATACCGACGAGGGTATGACCTCTCTGGCGAATGCAAAAGAAAAAATCCGCGCGACCCTTCTTGAAGAAAAAAGAAAAGATATGGCTTTCAAAAAGGCACAAGAATTTCGCGCAAAAATAAATTCGATTGCCGACGTGACGAAAATCGATTCAAGTATAACTGTACGTCAGTTGACAAATTTCCTTTTGGCTAATTCCGTACCCGGTGTCGGACGCGACGCCCGCTTAAACGGTGCGATTTTTAATTTGCCGATTTCCACTCTGAGCGACGCTATCAAAGGAGCGCGCGGAGCCTACATCGTGCAGATCACAAGCAAAGAAGACATTAACGAAGCGAAATATCAGGACTCACGCATGCAACTGAAACAAGCGCTGATTGGTCAAAAACAACAGCGTGCGTACCGCGAATGGCTGGAAGCCATGAAGAAAAAGGCAAAGATTGAGGATTTTCGCGCTCTTTTTAACTTATAAGATATTCTATATTTCATAGTCGAGGTTGTCGTCGGACAGCCTCCCATGTTTTTTTGAATTTGTGACCATGATCCCTCGCCTTAAAATCAATCCCGATATTGATAAGGAACCTGTATCCAGTACGGTTCTCGACCATCCTTTGCGCGTGATACTTTTTAATGACGAGCATCACTCGTTTGATCAGGTGATCATACAGCTTGTCAAAGCGACCGGATGCACGACCCAGCGCGCGGAAGCCATAGCATGGGAAGTTCATACCCATGGAAAAGCGGCGTGTTTTGAGGGGGATCTATCCGAGTGTCTGCGCGTAAGCGCGATCTTAGAAGAGATCGGCCTTCATACGCAAATTGAACCTTAGTCTATTTTTATCAGCGAACTCGCTCTAAATAATTTCACCCAATATAAATGGTCTTTCTTTCCGCGATTTTAGAAGAGTCAGCGATTGATCTGCGTCTTTTTTATCAACGATGATGACCATACCAACGCCAAGATTAAAGGTTCGAACCATGTCCTCTTCCGGAACACGACCCAGTGTCTGAATCAATTCAAAAACCGGAAGCCGTTGCCAGGAAAACCAGTCTATTTTCATCTTACGGTTTTTCGGCAACACTCGTTCTGTATTCTCAATAAGCCCGCCCCCGGTAATATGAGAAATTCCTTTGATGTTTATTTTTTCCATCAGGCCCGAAACGGGTTTTAAGTACGACTTATGAATTCGCAACAATTCCTCGCCTAACGTTTTTCCAAATTCCGGAATTCGTGTCGTGATCGCGTAGTTCTCGAGGAGAATTTTTCGCGCCAGTGAATAACCATTCGTATGGAGCCCATTGGAGTAAAGCCCGATCATAATATCGCCTCTCTTAATCTTGGATCCATTGATCATTTTCGACTTCTCGACAATACCAACGATAGTTCCGGCCATATCGTATTCACCATCCGCATAGAAACCTGGCATTTGAGCGGTTTCGCCACCGATTAAAGCGCATCCGTTATTTTTACATCCACGAGCCAGACCCGCGACGATTTCATGAATAACGCGATCCTCGACCTTACCAAGACCAAGATAATCCAAAACAAAAAGCGGTTTTGCACCGCACGCAAGTATGTCGTTCACACAATGATTGACGAGGTCCTCCCCAACGGTCGTATGATTATTCATCAAAATGGCAATCTTAAGTTTAGTTCCGACGCCATCCATGCTCGAAACCAGAACGGGATCTTTAAAGCCCTTAGGTGATCGGTAGAAACCGCCAAACAGCCCAATTTCACTTAGAACGCTGGCGTTAAATGTTTGACGAACAATTTTCTTGATGTGATCTTTCGCGGCGTTTCCCTTGGAAATATCCACGCCGGTGTCTTTGTACGTGACAGCCATGATACCTTTATTTCAATTTATTTTGTTACGGCAATTTTGACCGTACGCGTCGTCTTTTTACCGTCGCGCTTGGCTTCAATTTTAGCGAAATATACACCGCTTTGGATTTTACTCAAATTCCAAATTACCTCGTTGTCCGTTTGCGCGAATCCACTACCGGAAAGAGACTCAACCAAATCGCCCGCCGTATCGTAAATTCTTATTTCCACCCTGGCCGATTCCGTCAGAAAGTAACGAATGGTCGTGAAGGCCCGTCCACGCGTCGGATTAGGATAGTTAAATGATTTTTTGTCAGGGATAAGGGATTTATCAACAACGGGTATGAGCGGGCGGACTTCATTTGACAATCCGGTGTGCTTTGCATCGTGAGCCCACTGGGACCAAGAAATATTGGCGGTCGAGGTCGGTGAACTAAACGCGTATACAAACCCAGCTTCGGACGCTACAAAAAATTCGGGTATGCCGTCGTTTTCAATATCGGCTATGACCGGTGTCGACCGTGTTGTATTTCCAAACGCCATTGGAAATCCCGCGAGAGACTCACCATTGGCAGCAAATGCGTACAGGAG
>JANNSF010000055.1:0-11073 GCA_031402315.1 bacterium
GTTCTGGCGAGTAATTTTTATGGTTACACCTTTGACAATTCCCTTTGGGGTTCCACGGGGCCTCTAGACGGTCGGCGTATTTCACTCTCAACAGGATATACGACAGACATTTATCATTCTCAGCAGAATTACTATTCGACGATTTTTGACTACCGTAATTATCAACGTCTGAGCTTGCGGTCAACGTATGCCTTTCGGACTCTGGTGGAATGGAATGACGGCAAAAATCCGCAAAATTTTTTATTGGGTGGAAGTTGGGACCTACGAGGATACGCCCGATGGAATCTGCCGGGCACTCGGTTCTTTGTGGTCAATAACGAGATTCGTTTTCCACTACTGGACCAGGTTAGCGTTAATTTTCCTTTTCTTGGTTTAGGCTTACGATCGATTCGCGGAGCAGTCTTTATGGATGTGGGAAACGCATGGGGCTCGCAATTGACCGATGGGCAAATTATTTTAGATCATGTTAAGTACGACGGCATTTTAGGAAGCGTTGGTGCGGGTGCCAGAATTAATCTGCTTGGATTTTTAGTCCTGCGATTTGACTGGGGCAAAATGTTTGATGCGCGGGGCTTGAAATTAGGGGGTGTAAGGCTCCCCGGAAATCGAGATCGTTTCATTACGACAAAAATAAAGGAAACGGGAGGCAATGAAGGATTTGGCGGGAAAACCGAAGACAACGGGCTACGAGAATACCGCCGGTGGTCCCGCGGCATATTTTTTCAATTTTGGTTCGGGGTGGATTTTTAGATGAATAATAATAGCTTCAGAAAGTATTGCATATTAATGCTGTCGACTCTGTTGTGCAGTTGCGCCATGTCCGGCGATATTAATATTTCTCATTACTATGTGAAAGGCCTGTCGGACAATTGGAATGTTCAAGGAGGAAATGAACGGCGCGATGGTGTATTTGAAACCGAACTAAAACTACCACTCGAATTAAGATGGAAGGAACGCCAGTCTTCGGCTTTAACCGGGGTGATTACCGCTGAAGACGGCCTTGTCTACTTCTCAACCATGGACGGGCGTGTTTTGGCGTATGAGTTATCAACCGGCGATCGAATTGGTTCGATCAAGTATCTTTATGCGGCGATGCAAGGTATTTCACTCTATCGTCAACATGCGATTTTTGGGCTTTCATCCGGTAAAGACAATCTGATAAAATACGATCTGTATTATAGTCGCTACAAGTTTATCAAAGAAATCGGTCCGGTGGAGACAAATCCTCTACCCGTTCAAGACTATATCTACGTTGGGACGTCGAGCGGAATTTTCTATTGCATAAGCCAAAGTGATGGAGAAACATCTTGGAAAAAAGAACTGCGTAAACCCATCCACTCGTCGCCAGCAATTGCAGCAAATATAGTTTTGTTTGGGTGCGATGATGGCGCGCTCTATGCCGTCGATCGATTTAAGGGTTCGGACATCTGGAAGCATCAGACACAAGCTGCTATCATGGCAACGCCCGTAACCGATCGGGAAAATGTATACATTGGATCCACCGACGGCACATTCGCCGCCATTAATCTAAAGTCCGGAGTTCCCATTTGGCGATTCAAAATCGGACTTGAGACGCCCGGTCAATTTTTTTCTGCAGCGGCGGTCAATGATATCGCTGTTTTCGTCGGCGGAACGGACGGTACCCTCTATGCTCTTCGTAAGACGGATGGCGCACTATTTTGGAAATTTCAGACCGGAGGCGCTATTAGTGTGGCCCCGATCATTGCCGGAAATCAAGTCTGGCTTGGATCACAAGATCGCCACATTTATGCGCTTGACATAAATAGCGGAAAGTCTCTATGGAGTTATGAACTGGAAGGCCGCATCAAGACCAACTTCGCCATATTTGGCCCGTACCTGATCGTCGCTTCAGAAAACAATAAGGTCTATACCTTTCGGACAAAGCCATGAAGTATATCTCGAAAATAGTTATGTGTCTTTCAATACTAAGTATTGAACTTTTTGCACAGTTGGGAATTGTGAAAATTATTTCCCCACAGTCGAACATTCTCATCAATGGCCGGTCTTATAATATTTCTAAGAATTCCTCCGTGGCATTACCCGCAGGGTGGCACGAAATTGTAGTAAGGCAGGGAAGTGGTTTGATGAATAATTTGCCGGATTTCGTAGAAAAGATATTTTTGAATGCGAACGAAATTCGTCAGATCGAAGTGCGATTTAGAAAATTGTTTCAAATCAATACTTTTCCAAGCGGCGCATCGGTTGTCGTCGATGGTGTAGCCAAGGGCAGAACGCCCCTTGTTTGTGACGAGTCGGAGTTAGCGGAAAAAGAAATCGTCATACAACGGTCGTTGTTTTTGGATGAAAAATTCAACATCACAAAAGAACAATTGACTGAAGGATCGATTTTACTGAATTTAAAGATTGTTGGTAATCCGACGCTTGCAAATGACAATCAGTTTGTAAACTTGCAATACAAGGAACAAGGTTTGTCCCGGTATAGAAATCTGCTCTTAGGTGCCTCCATACTGTCGTTGGGAACGGGCGCCATCGCTGTAGTTTACAAAGACAGGGCGGATCGAGCATTTGAAGATGCCAAAAAGGCAAGGCGTATCGGACAAGATAAATTGCGAATTTCTTTGGAGAACAAGACAAGAAAAAACGATCGAATTTCCACGGTGGCTTTTGTCGGAATGCAGATCAATGTTGGAGCAATTATGTATTTACTTTTGACGGCCAATTCAGACAAATGAAAAAGTTTCACATTCCGCAATATTATAGAAGCCCATTAATTACAGATATAAAGAACTTTCGGCGGAGTCAGGACCAGAAAAAAAAGGACTATACGCCAACGGTATTGGACTTTGGTCATGTTAGATTCTTAATTGCGCGTCATTTTGGATTTTGTTATGGCGTAGAAAATGCGATTGAAATATCGTACCGGGCGATCGAGGAAAACCCGGGCAAAAAAATTTATCTGTTGAGTGAAATGATTCACAATCCTGACGTGAATGGGGACCTTTTAAGTCGTGGCGTAAAATTCATAATGGATACGGGTGGTAAACCTCTAATTCCCTGGGATGCGTTGAAAAAGGAGGATGTCATCCTTGTTCCGGCTTTTGGCACGACTATAGAAATTGAACAAAAGTTGCAGGACATTGGCATTCATTCGTATACGTACGACACCACGTGCCCGTTCGTTGAAAAAGTGTGGAATAAGGCGGCGGTGATTGGGAAACAGGACTACACGATCGTAATTCACGGCAAACCTTCACACGAGGAAACACGAGCTACTTTTTCTCATAGCCGTCAAAATGCTCCCACCATGGTCGTTCGAGACATGAAAGAGGCGGAGATTTTAGGCCGCATTATATTGGGAGAACTTCCATATTCAGATTTTTTCCTGAATTTTAAGGATCAATTTTCCGCAAAATTTGACCCGGCGCTAAATCTGGATCGTATCGGAGTGGTTAATCAAACTACAATGCTCGCGAGCGATACACAGGCCATTGCCGACTATCTCCGAACGGTGATGATGAAGAAATTTCAATTGGATGAAACCAAAATTAAGGAGCATTTTGCGGATACCGGCGATACGCTGTGTTATGCGACTAACGATAACCAAAGTGCTACGTATGGCCTTCTGAATGAGAGTGCCGACCTGGCTATAGTCGCGGGCGGATATAATAGCTCAAATACCGCACATCTCGTTGAATTGTGCGAGGGTAAATTACCTACCTACCTGATATCGTCGGCCGACAAAATATTGGCTCATGATGCAATAACTCATTTCCTTCATCACGCAAAAAAGGAAATCGTCACGTCTCCTTTTTTGCCATCTAAAGAGAAGGTGACCATCATGCTGACCAGCGGCGCGTCATGTCCGGATACCATCGTGGAAAATATTCTGAAGAAAATTGTATCGTATTTTCCCAATTCGAAACCTCTCGACGAGGTGGCCCAAGCGTTTCGTGTTGAGGCTTAGACGTAGTTTGTTTATTCCTGAATCGGGATTACCAGCTTAATTTTGGGTAGGCTCTTTTTGGGTGATTCGGTAAGTTTTTCTTTATTGGCTTCAAATATCGCTCTCCATTTATCTTTACTTCCATATAGTTTCTGGGCTATAGTCTCCAGATCTTCACCTGCGGAAGTTTCATAGGTTAGAAATTTGTCCAAATTCTCTTTGTAGCCCTTTTCAACGGTAAGGACCACAATAGTTTGTCCAACATAAATCATATTGGCGTCGGAAATTTTGCCATCGTTGGCAACAAAAAAATCCCTCCATTTTTGCGGATCGCCAAGAAATTTTTCGCTTAGATACCAAAGACTTTCGCGCTCACGAACTTTGTAAAGCAGCATGCTGAAGCCGCCGGCTTTGGCGGATTTATTAGCCTTGCCTTCCAATTCAGCAATCTCGGACTTAAGTTTATTACGTTCCGCATCGGTTGTTGCTTTTTCAAGATCGACGTATTTTTGTGAAATTAGCGTCGCAAGGTCGGTAGTTTTTTCACGCGCGGATGAAATGCGTTTCACTTTTACTTTTTCTTCAAGGATATTGGCTTGATCCAAAGTGGACTTGTCTTTTGCATTGACTCGGGCCGAATTAAAGGCGGCTTCCGCTTTTTCGAATTGGAGCGTTTTCTCAAATACGGAACCAAGCCCGATGTAGGCGCCCGCAATCAAATCGCTTTCCGGATAGTTCTTAACAAGATTGCCATAGGTCTTTTCTGCTTCGTCGTATTTTCCTTCCAGTTCGTAAGATTTTGCCAGTAAATACGTTGCGTCGTCGGCCCATTCACTGTTGGCTACACGATCCAGTACATCGAGGTAGACCTCGCGCGCTTTATCGTAGTCACCCTGCTCAAGATACAATTGCGCCTTCTCAAAGAGTGCCTCCGATTCCACGCTAACCTCAAAGAGCTTCTTATTACCTGACGTTTCCGCCTCTTCCGCTGAAGTTTGGTTTCCGATACTGAAACTACCTCGTTTGGATCCTACCCAAGTTCCAAATTCCGGATGCGTTTTTATAATTCGAATGTCGTTGGACACAAGGCCGTCCTTTTCAGAATAGGATTTCGGAACCGATGTCGCGTCGGCCGATGCGGATCGTAAACTGGATGGAAATTTGGTGATTCCATTGTCGGTAGCTAACCATATTTGCCTCTCAAAATCTATGTTGCGAACCACGTTGGAAGCGAGCCCGTCTTTCGTCGTCAAATGGCTCCAGGTGCCATTTGACCCGGAGTAGATTGAAACGCCATTGTCAGTGCCAAACCACAATCGGCCGTCCGGAGCGAGTGTTATAGACTTTACGTTGGTAGAGGTTAGCCCCGTTTTTTTCAGATAGACAATAGGCTTTATGGGATCAAATTTGATAACCCCTCCGGATGTCGATTCATAATCCCGGATCGGGGACATGGCGATCCACAGTTGTTCCTTTTGGTCGAAAACAAGGTCGGTGACCGAAGTAAATTCGTGAATTTTCTTAAGATCGTAATTTGTCCATTTGCCTTCGGCAAAGTAACTGACACCCCGATCGGTACCTATCCACACATGATTGTTTTTGTCTAAAGTAATCGCTTTGACTTGATTACTTGCAAGACCATCCGCCACGGTATAATTCGTGAACTTATCACCGTCGTAATAGCTAACACCACCGATCGCCTGTCCACCCAGATTACTACCGACAAACCATTTTCCATTATTGGAGTCAATAACCAGGCTGTTAATATAGTCTGCAATTAGGCCGTTTTTCGACGTAAATTTCTTGTAGGCCCCACTAGTCATATCCCACCGAATAACGCCCTTAGAGGTGCCCAGCCAGAGAAAATTACCCTCAAATTCCATGGCGTTAGCGCTATTGGCATCGTTATAACCTGAACCAACCCGTAAGCCAAGATCGCCGATTTGGCGGGCCTGTTCGGCCATCCTCTCAATTTCCGGTCGGAGTTTCCGGATACTGGGAAGGCGCGCTAATTCCCCCAGAACTGATGAGGCGTCCTTATATTGCTCGGTTTTTAGATAAAGAGTGCCGGTCAAAAACAAATTGGTAGCAAAAAGCACTTCCGTGGAATCCTTGAACAATTTGAAACGGGTACGCTGGGCTTTCAGAACATTATTGACATCATTATTTTTCAGACCCTCGGAAACGGCTTCCTGTACTAACCGTCGCGCGTCATTAAACGAGTGATTGGTAAAGTAAAGTCTCATTTGCTTTAGTGTTTGCAGTATTTTGTCAGGTTTGGACTTAAAGCCGCGGGCTAACGCGATATACCGATGAGGCAAATTAAGAATCCAGGAATTCTTTTCGAGTGATAGATCACATCGGGCAATGTTGGGATCATCAAGTTGCAGATCGGTTTTTCGGGACTGACTGGAAAACGCGCGAATCATACCCTGGACGATTGCATCGGCACGATCAAAATCGTCATTTCTTTCAAAGGTTTTAAGAATCTGAAAGAACGTGTATTCATTGATGTTTGGTGATTTACCGCGAGTTCTAATGTAATCGTTAAAATAATTCAGCGCTTCGGTTGGCTTATTCTCCAAGGCAAAGGAAAGCCCCAATTGATATACAAAATAGTCCTCAAGGTAGTTGTTTTTAATGGCTATTCGATAAAGCTGACGGAGTCGGGTCCAATTGGCCGATCGAACTAAGCTATCGGTTTCTTTTCTAAACATTTCGAAGAGCTTAAGCGTATCGCGTGCCGACTCTTTGAAAAGTTGAATGCCACGATCCGTAACAAAAAGTGTCTTATCGCGGTAAATTTTCACTGATTGAACTTTATTGGATGGCAGACCGTCGGACGTATCGTATCGTAAGGCAAGCAGCTCGGTCTGTCGTGTATACCCGTCCGAAAATGTCATATACAGCTGCCCGGCGGGATCGATGAGATAGGACGTAGGGGAGAGGTGTTCTTTGTTTTCGAGAAAGAGTTTGAATCTGCCGTTCTCAAACTTGAATATTCCTTTATTCGTACTAGCTACTTTTCCTCCAATTTCATCCAAATAAAAATTAGAAATTTGCACCGTCGAATCTTCGAACGGTATTTTCTCAAACTTAACCGATCCGGTATAAATTTCGTTGCCCGCCATGAACCAAAGTTTGTCCAGATTATCAACAAAAATCTTCTTTATTCCGCTCGGAGCAGTGGGGACCTTGGTCCATGTCATGTAGCTACTATTGGCGGCCACAAATAAACCCTGGTCATTGGCAACCCAAATTTTCGCTCCGGCAACCGTCACGCGGAGCGCCTTATTGGTCTTGAAACCCTGCTGAATCGTAAATCGGGTCCATTTTCCATTTTCAAGTTTTGAAATGCCGCCCATGTCCTTACCGTTTTCCATCGCGCCGGATGCAACCCACAAGGTTCCCTTGGTATCCAAAAATACATCAAGAATGTTATTGTGCGCAAGACCACTGTCGGTGGTTATCCGGGAAGCCGTCAAAGAGGTTAGATTAACACGGTAAAGCCCATTTGTTGTCCCGAACCACATTGTTTCTTTTCCTAAATAGGAGCACGTGAGGTTATACTCGCTGCTCCAAATCAACGACGGATTCTCTTTCGCACGCACTTTTAAGTTTCGGACGAGTTTTTCAAAACGATAATTCTCAAAATCTTCTTTGAATCTGTAGATGATCTCTGCATGATTAGAATTATCAAAAATGTCTTGAATTAGGGCAGTATAAATGGATTGATCATTTTTTTTCATTTCCGCCAAGATGGCTTTTATTTCCCAGATTTTTGTACTGGCGGAATAGTGACTAATAAAATAATCGTAGGCCAAGGCGGACGATGTCGTGTCGCCTTTGGAGAGATAACTTTCGGCCAGTAGAATGGCGGCGCTTTCACCCAGGCTGCTTGTATCGGCCTCTCGGACTTTCATCAAATAGTCGTGTGCTTTTGCATCATTAAGCCGTAAATAGATTTTGGCTATATTGAAGTTCGCCTGCGTTGAAAGTTCACTTTCCTTCGATAGACACTGCTCGTACTTTGCGAGAGCCAAATTTACATCACCCAGGTTTTCCAGTGCACGAGCGTAGTTATAGTAATAACTCTCGTCGTCCACGGCTCCTGCACGGCCAATGAGGTCGTAGTAGGACTTCGCCTGCGCGTAGCGCCCAATCATGAGGTTTTCATCGGCGACTTTTCGAAGTTCGTCCCGATATTCGGGATTCGATTCTGACTTTTTCAACAGCAGATTTTTTGCAACAAAAAATTTATTGCCTAATACATCGGAGCATATTTTTTCAGGAAGACTGCCAAGGATCGCACTGTAGGCAAGGCTTTGCGCCGTCCAATTCCATTTTTCATTTTGAAATAATGCCTGATAAAAAAGATGGGCCTCGTCGAGGATCCAGATTCGTCCTAAGACATCCGATGCCATGAAAAGAACATTGCCTTGAGTTTTGCCGATTTCGACAGGACGTCCGTCTTGTAACGCAAAAACACTTTTACCGGCTGAAACGATGACACCATGTTCCGTTTGAACAGTGCCGTTCGCATTTTTTATCGCGGTCGTTTTGAATTCATGGCCGCCGCCTGAAGATATTCCTTCATCGGTAACAGCCCAAATTCGATTGCTGGCATCGGAGGAGAGGTGGCGAATTTCATTGCCAAGAAGCCCAAGATTATCATTAAAAAATTTGTACTGGCCCTTACTCATCATTCCGAGTCCTTTATCCATACCAATCCACAGAGTGCCATCTCCGGAGATTTCGACCGACATAATCCGGTCCGAGGCCAATCCCTTGCTCGCATTAAAAGTTTCTGCAATCTGGTTGTTTCGAACCACGAAAAGGCCTTTGGGAGTAGCGACATAGGATGTACTATCCCAAAGGACGAAGTCGGAAATTTCTTCCGGGAGACCGGGTATCAAAACCGGAGTGAATTGAAAGTCAGGTGAGTAGATATCCGCGATTTGCAATATTCCGTTACTTTGAGTGCCTACAAAAAGCGTGTTTCCGTAAATCTTTATGCAGCGAATTTCAGACGGAGCCGAGATTTTGGCTTGAGCGGATAATCTTGTAATGAGAATGAATAGGACTAAGAGGGACTTCATATCCTATTTCCAATCCCCAACGAGGCCAAAACACCCCCAAAAATAGGGGTGTGCGTACGAAGGTTGACTCTTAAGAATGAGGATGGCCTTCCTCATAGAATAAGGCTTCTTAGCCAAATCTAAAGTCTGGTAGAAGTTTTTGACGAATATTTCCGTCGACTGATCGCTGACCGACCAAAGCGTCGAGAGCAGGGAAGGCGTACCCGCATAGATAAAGGCGCGGGTTAGTCCGATCAATTCGTCACCCTGTATGATTTTCGAAAGTCCGGTCTGACAGGCGGACAGAACGACCAAGCGTGCGCGATTCAGTTTGAGATTAAATATTTCTCCGACTTGAAGCGTACCGTCGTCCCCATTGCCCTTAGTCAAAAAAAGCGCCGAGTGGGAAGGGTCGTCCATATTAAATTCGCCATGGCAGGCGAAGTGGATGATATCATAGTCCGCAACGCTTTCTTTGACGCGGTTTTCCGTGGCCTGCGCGTTGAACCACGTTTGTTTCTTTTGAAAAAAGGATTCGATGTACTTCACTTCCGCCTCGGCCGAAACGAGAGTCGGCATGGTAGGAACCTCGGGATTACCCACGGCGAAAAATTTCAGTTCCGACATCGTTGGATTGTCTTTTTTCCTTTTGTTGGCGATGAATTTCAAGAGACTCGCGCTGGGCAGATAACTGATATTATAACGATCAATGAGAAAATTGGAGGAATCATCAATGAGGGTGGTAAAGGGTATGTAATGCAGTTTTCCATACGGAACGAAAATCAAATTCTCCGTCGTAATGAAGCCTTTGATGGGCTTGATAAGCGTTTGATAAAGCAAAGCGCCTGTTTTCTTGTAATTATCGCGCTTGATATTAAGCAGGTCGTTACGAAAATCGTAAAGCATGGTATTCAGTTTCTGTGCCGATAGATCCACCTTTACACACTGCACCTGTGATTTCGAGACGACAAAAATGAGATAGTATTTCGCGGTGACAAAGTATTCAATCAACGTGAATTCGGGATCCATCAATTCCTGGATATCTCCGCTTTGCAAAGGATTGACCGAAACGAGCGAGGACAATTCCTCATTGGTCTTTTTGATCGCTTCTAAAATATCTTTGCGTACGGCGCGTGAAGAATCAAGATCTTTGAGCATCCGCGTTTGATTCACGATTTGCGTTTCACCGCTCAGATCTTTTTCGGTCTTCGCGATGAATTGGTCCAGAGAATCGAGTGCGGCGATGAGCGGATTGTCTTTTTTGGAGGCATCAAAGGCTTTTGTCCCCAGCATATCGAGAAAAGAACGAGACTTGGACCGCTCCACGATGGCGAGCGCCTCGGAGATTTGATTGTTTTTCACCAGCGTTTCGATATAGTCCGCGTACACGTACGATTTATCCTGAAAAAATCCGATCCGGAATTCCTCCGAACCGAGCGTCGTCCGCTGATCTTCGATAATCGAAAGCGCTTCTTTGTATTCAAAAATAGCATCACGGATAAGCCCTTGCCGCTGGTAGGTTTTCGCCAGACCGTATTTTATCTGCCATTGGAGGGTGGTCGCGTGTTTTGATTCCGCAAGTTCGTAAGCGCGATTGTAATAATTTTTAGTTTTTTCAAAATCTTTCAGAAGGCGATTAACCTGACCGAGATAGGAGAGCGCCGCAATCTGTCCGAAGACATCGCCGATTTCCGCTTTGGTGTCGAGCGCACGCTGAAAGAGTCCAATGAGTTCTGCGGAAGAAGCCGCATCGAGCGTGGCTGATTCTTCCTGAAAATTCTGAAGCTGAATGGCGCCGAGACTGATCTGATCATTGGAGGAGCCGCGGCGATCGCCGATCTCCGTGCGGATCGCGAGCGCCTGTTCGATATACTCTTTGGCGCGGTAGTAGTCATTTCGCTTATAATAAATCGATGCAATCACCGAGAGATGCGAGGCGAGACCCTGTTTATCGTTAATTTCTTTTTCAAGCGATACGGCCTGAGTCAAATACTGAAGCGCGACGTCAAAATCATTCAGATCGCGATACACGACGGCCACATTGCCTATGATTTTGGCAATACTTCGTTT
>JANNSF010000056.1:0-2517 GCA_031402315.1 bacterium
CAGTCAATGTGCCTTGTACTTTGGCCTTCGTTATAAAGCCGGTGTTCAGCAAACTCGACTGAGAATCCGTGATACGGTGACTTGTGAAGTCCTGTTATAAATCCTTCTACCAATTGTTTGGCCAGCAACTCCAGGTTCCCAGACTTCTTTATATCATCGAGGTTTGTATTCACAGTGTATAAAAGTTGGCTTAATCGGGCTTATTCAGGACGATTTATTACGAAATCAATCAAAAATAACGGTAAATAGCTGAAATATTGTGGCCTTAGTTTGCAATAATTTTTGAAACTACTATATTCGATCGAACCAAAATCTAAAACTTAAACCTAAACACCTGTAGCTGTGGAAGAGAACAAGAATATTGGCAGAGATGAGATTTTTTCGGAGAAGGTAAAAGCAGGTAAACGCACCTATTTTTTTGATGTTAAATCAACCCGCTCAAACGACTATTATCTTACCATCACAGAAAGTAAAAAAAGGTACAATAAGGATGATGAGGGTTTTACCTATGAAAAGCATAAGATCTTTTTGTACAAGGAGGATTTCAACAAGTTTGTAGAAGCACTTAATAACACAGTCAACCATGTAAAGACAGAGCTAATGCCGGGTGTTGATTTTACACAATTCGACCATGCCCGCGAAGAACATGCGGAACAAGTGGGCGAATCTGCTAAAGCCAACCCTGTGAGTAGCGAGCTTAAATGGGATTAAATTTATAACCTAACCTAAACCTGAGCGAGCCTTCTGATGAAAATCGGAAGGCTTTTTCTTTTGTAAATACACTCTTAAAAATTCCAGAAATCGATCAAGTCTATCGTGAATCATTTTTATGGAGTGGTATATTTGCGCTTTATTTTTAAACAGAACAGGATTTATGAGTCTTAAATGCGGTATTGTCGGCTTGCCGAATGTTGGAAAATCAACGTTGTTTAATGCGATTTCAAATAATAAAGCTGAGGCTGCCAACTTTCCTTTTTGCACTATCGAACCTAATGTAGGGGTGATCACTGTGCCTGACAAGCGATTGAAGGAGTTGGAGAAATTAGTTAATCCGCAAAAAGTATTGCCTACTACTTTTGAGTTTGTAGACATTGCCGGTTTGGTAAAAGGAGCGAGCAAAGGCGAAGGCTTGGGCAATCAATTCCTGGCCAACATTCGGGAAGTTGATGCTATTGCTCACGTGGTGCGCTGTTTCGAAAACGAAAACATTATCCATGTTGACGGAAAAATTAATCCTGTTTCAGATAAAGAAGTGATTGACATCGAGCTTCAGTTGAAAGATCTTGAATCAATTGAAAAGAAGATCAGCAAAGTAGAACGCACTGCCAAGAGTGGAGATGCTAAGGCTAAGAAAGAATTAGCAACGCTTGTCCTGTATCAACAAACATTGCTCAGCGGAAAAAACGCACGTACGATTAAGATTGACGCAGATGAAAAGTTGGCAATTGAAGATTTGAAACTGCTAACGGATAAGCCTGTAATTTATGTAGCTAATGTTGATGAGGCTTCCGTACTCACTGGAAATAAATTTGTGGATGCATTGAAGAATTTGGTTAAGGATGAAAATGCCGAAGTGGTGATGGTAAGTGCTGCCATTGAAGCCCAGATTGCAGAACTTGAGAGTGAAGAAGACCGTGAGGTATTTTTGAAGGAATACGGTTTGGAAGAATCAGGTTTAAATAGATTGATTCATGCGGCCTATCACTTATTGGATTTGATAACATACTTTACTGCTGGTGAAAAAGAAGTACGCGCATGGACAATACATCGCGGCTGGAAGGCACCTCAGGCAGCTGGCGTAATTCATACTGATTTTGAAAAAGGATTTATTAGAGCTGAGGTAATTAAACTTGCTGACTACCAGAAATACAAGACAGAAGTTGGCTGCCGCGAGGCAGGAAAACTAGGCGTTGAAGGAAAGGAATACGTGGTAGAGGACGGGGATATTATGCACTTCCGATTCAATGTTTAGAAAAGAGTAGTAGTCTGATTTGCAATTCTGGGTTTTTTCTTGCTTTCTAAGCGAGTTATCAATGGCAGAGCCTTTTAATTAAAATATTCCTTGCATAGGGGAGGTCAACTTGCCTGATTTTTAGTACTTTAGCTTATGGATTATTCCTATTTTTAACGGAGTTTTTAGACTTTTTACTGTTACCCTTTAATTTTTTGGGGCGTGAGGATCCGGATCGTTTTTTCGCTAATCAATAGAGGTGGCTATGTGCCGTTTCATCACCAATTTTTGCTGGCGCAAACCATCAAAGGCCTTATCATGCTTGGCGCAAACAAACAGTTTGCCACATATACGCAATACAATTTTTCAGGACTAAAAGGTCAGATTAAGATTAGCAGAAAGGGTCTCCATTTCTATTCCTCAAAAGTGACGCTGGTTTTCTCAGCCTCGGATCAGGAGTTTCTCGATTATTTTTTAGCAACCTTATTAGATCAAAAGGAATTGTTGATCGGCAATCTTCAATTAGTACCTGAGTCTTACGAGAAAGAAGAGACAGTCAACATAAC
>JANNSF010000057.1:0-15311 GCA_031402315.1 bacterium
AGTTTGGCAAAAATGGCTGCCGAAGAAACAAAAATGGGGCGTTACGAAGATAAAATTGTAAAGAACCAATTCGGAACGCGCTACGTGTACGACTATATCAAAGATATGAAAACGGTCGGTGTTATTAATCACGACGACAAAAAAAAGTTGTATGAAATTGCCACACCCATGGGCGTTGTCGCGGCGATCATTCCCACGACCAATCCAACGTCGACCGTTATGTATAAGATTCTGATCTCGCTCAAAGCCGGTAATGGTATCGCCATTGCACCGCATCCGCGTGCCGCAAAATGTACTTTTGAGGCGGCTAAGGTATTGCGTGAGGCGGCCGAAGCGAATGGGGCTCCAAAAGGACTAATTGGCTGTATTGAACATCCAACGCTCGAAGGTACGCAGGAACTTATGCGGTGTCCTGAAACGTCGGTCATTTTGGCAACGGGAGGCCCCGGCATTGTCAAAGCGGCGTATAGCAGCGGCAAACCTGCACTGGGCGTTGGTTCTGGTAACGTACCTGCATTTATCGAAAAAACGGCCAACGTTAAAAAAGCCGTTGCGGATATTATCGCGGGAAAATGTTTTGACTATGGCGTTTTGTGTTCATCGGAAAATTCAATGATCGTGGACGCCTCACTGAAAGATAAGGTTTTTGCGGAATTGAAGATCAACCGCGCTTATGTTGTTAACGCGGACGAAAAAGAAAAATTGGTTAAGCTCATGTTCCCTAAAGGCTACTTGAATAGTCAAGTGGTTGGCCTTGCGGCCCCGGTTATTGCTGAAAAAGCCGGTGTTAAGGTTCCGCCGGAAACGACGGTTCTGGTCGTACCCTGCGAAAAAGTCGGTAAGGACGAGCCGATGTCCCGTGAAAAACTATCGCCGGTCCTTGCGATGTTTACGGTAAGCGGCTGGGAAGAGGGATGTGAACGCGCCATGCAGGTCCTTCAATTTGGAGGAATTGGACATACGATGTCCATTCATTCGACCAATATGGACGTTATTATGAAATTTGGCTTGGAAAAGCCGGCTTTTCGTATTTGTGTGAATACCCCATCTACACTTGGTGCGGTAGGCTATACGACCGGTGTAGCGCCGTCCATGACGCTGGGGCCCGGAACGTTAGGAGGTTCCATCACAACGGACAATATTATGCCGCAACACCTTCTTAACATTAAGAGACTGGCTTTTGAAATTCGCCCATTCCAATCAACACTCGTAAAAGATGGCTACAGTAAATCATCCAAGATCGTCGCGAGCGAGAAGGATACAAAGCCCGTTGCCGCATTCGATTCGCGTCCAAAAATAACATCCAAAAATACGGCTTCGGATGACCGCAAGTCCTATGGCTCGGGCGCCTTAACCGGCAATGAGATTGATAGGATCGTCGATGAATTTATCAAGAATCGTAAATAGGATTTATTGAAATCGGAAGCCGCAAATAGCCACGTAATGTCTAATCAATTTTATCATAAAAAGGATCTGTGATTTTAGATACGGTTCTCATTCTTGTCCTCGTTCTTTTAAACGGTTTTTTCGTTGCGGCCGAATTTGCGATTGTGAAGGTTCGCTCAACTCAGATTGAAACCATTAAAGATAATAATCTGCGTGCGCGCATCGCCAAAGACGTAATCGATCACCTCGATGCCTATCTGTCCGCCACTCAACTCGGAATTACCATCGCCAGCATTGCTCTCGGATGGGTTGGAGAACCGGCCATTTCGCGCATGATTGAGCCGCTTATCACGTTGCTCGGCATCAATAGTCCTAAAATTCAGCACGCCATCTCTTTCGGAATCGGATTTTCAGTCATTACGTTTCTGCACATCACGGTGGGCGAATTGGCCCCAAAGTCGGCCGCCATTCAATTTCCAAAACAGGTTACACTTCTGATCGCACTGCCGCTAAAAGCTTTTTATCTCCTGTTTAGACCTTTTATCGGTTTTCTAAACTACTGCGCAACATTATTGCTCCGCCTAGTAGGCATTCACCCTGTAAGCGGACATGAAGTGTCGCATTCGGAAGAGGAAATTCGACTGCTCATCGCGGACGGAAGGAAGAGCGGCGTTATCGATGCGACGGAGTACAAACTAATCGAAAATATTTTTGATTTTACCGAAACCACGGCGCGTGAAATCATGATACCACGGACCGAGGCCTTTGCGATCGACGTCGACCGTTCGTATGATGAAAACTTCAAATTGGCTATTGAAAGCGGATTCACGCGTATTCCGGTCTATCGCGAGACGATCGATTCGATTGTCGGAATTCTCTATGTTAAGGACCTCTTTAAGATTGATCGCACGCCGGAGACATCTTTGGAAAAGATCGTTCGTCCGGTCTATTTCGCGCCGGAGAGTATGAGCCTTACACGGCTTATGCAGGATTTTTTGCAGCAAAAGGCCCACCTTGCTGTGGTTATTGATGAATTCGGTGGAACCAGTGGCATAGTTACGTTGGAGAATATTCTGGAAAAAATTGTCGGTCAGATCCAAGATGAATACGACGATGAGAAAAAAGACTTTGAACTCCAGGTCGACGGCAGCTTTCTGGTTAATGCAAAAATTCGAATTTCAGAATTCAACCGTCAATTTCAGACCGAGATTCCTGACGATCAGGGGTACGAGACCATGGCGGGTTTCCTAAGTGATGCGGCGGGGCACATTCCGCATAGCGGCGAAGTGGTAAAATACACAACCTGGCAATTTACGATTACGAAAAAGTCGCCCAAGCAGATTTTGCAATTCCGTGTAAAGACGGTTTAGAAAATCGTCATCCGTTTCCCACCAAGTCCTTTCCCAAAGCCAGAACAATAGCTGCCCTTGCCGCGGGACGAAACAAGAACTCCGATTTATCTTCTCCATCCTATACATGACATATTCTTCCTATCCGAGGAAAATGTTGCCAAAGGCACTCAACAAAAAACCCGCCTTTTGGGGGCGGGTTTTTATAAAGTCGAATTCAATTCAAGTTAGAACGTGTAACGGATTCCGAGATTGAATCCCCAACGGGAAGCCAGATTTCCTGTAGTAAAACGATCATCTCGTTTTGTAAAGGAGAAGATCGGTTTACCCGTAACCGCCTGAAGGCCGCGGAACACGATCGGGGCATCACTCTGATTGGGAATGAATTTGCTCTGGCCCCAATGGCGATTGAGCCCGTTCATTAAATTTAATACATTCATCGTCAGATTGAACTTCCCGTATTTATCGGTCACGGGGAGTTCCTGATCGATCTGCAAATCGACACGATTCGTCCAGGGAGTCGTCGAGGCATTACGTGGCACTATTTCTCCGCGTCTCTTGTCCAATTCCGGGTCACCCGAAATAAATTCATCAAGCTCTACCCAAATTTGATCGGCAGTGCGTTTGTCCGAGCTATTGGCCTGAACTAAAATTATATCGTTTTTGTCTTTTGGCACATAGATCAAGTCATTACCTTGTCCGTCTCCATTCGCATCGCCACTGTATATCGTGGAATAGGGTTGGCCGGACGTTCCATTATAAAACAGGGAGATTGTGGTCTTAAATTTCGGCAAAAGTTCAATGACCTGAGAGACCGAGGCGAAAATACGATGACGCTGTTCATAATTGGAGCGAGCCGTCTTGACGTTATTGGGGTCGCCTTTTACCGGGTTGAACGAAAAATTGCTGACGGCAATACTGCTTGTATTGCTATTCATATCGGTTGCAAAACCGTAGGTATAGGCTGTATTGGCATAGAACCCATTTGCAAACGTCTTTTGTAATTGCCAGGTCAAGTTATACTGGTACCCATAGTCTGTGTTAGTCAGCAAAATAACATTGTTGTACTGTTTGGTACGGCTCAAAGTGGTCTTGCGGATTGGAGTTACGCTAAGTGAACTTGAGGGAGTGCTCCAAGTTGAAATTGTCCCAAAGCGAGGGCGACCGTCGGTGGGGGAATGCGATTGGATGCCTGCCAAACTTAAATCTTTGAAGAAAGCTTCCTGGATATTATCCGATATGACACCCTCAAAGGTTCCGATCCAGCCCATCGGCAATTCCTGATCAACGGCCACATTAAGGCGCAAGACTTGTGGGTTGCGGAAATTCTTGCTCATCACATTAATGACGGTGTTTCCAAAGGAACCCGCCTGCGGAGTTCTTACCGGATCATCACTAAATCTCAGGTTTGTCAAATTTGTACCCGAGGTTATAGATACTGCGCCCAAGTCATAACCGTTGTTTGAGTACTGATTGGAAATCCAAACGTACGGGTTACGTCCTGAAAATACACCGAGACCACCGCGAACTTGGGTCGTGGCATCGCCGAATACATCCCAATTCCAGCCAAGACGCGGAGACCAGAGTATGTATCCCTGGGAGATTTGATTTGTCTTGTAGCCTTTGTAATTGAGTGCAAACGTGTCATTGGCTGTTGGTTTGTCGCTGATCAAAGGAACATCAAAGCGCAAACCTGCCGTAATCTTCAAGTTTGGCAGTACGGCCATTTGATCTTGAACATAAAATCCAATCTGTTTGACCCCAAATTTGGCGGTCGGAATGAATCCCGACGTATCACGCGCAAAACGATTCGCGTCCTTGGGGTCAAGAACAATGGTCGAATTGAAATTGCGCACATTGCCGGTAAGACCATTAGCAGAATTCTTAAAATTAGTCAAACTATTGAATTCCCAGCGACCATTGTAAGCAGGCATAAATGAATTTTCGAAAGAAAAAATTTCATTGTGCGTTCCGACGGTCATGGTATGCTGGCCCATGAAGTAGGTGACATTATCGGTGAATTCGATGATGTTTTGTTTTAAGAAATTATCTTGCGAAAAATTCTCGGTTCCAAAAACATAACCGAGTGTTCCAGATCCGTCGCGAATAAGAACGTAGGGGAAACGCTTGCCCGGCGTATTACGATGATCGTCAATCGTCTGATACGTGAAGGTCGCTTCGTTAAAAATGGACTTGCTAATCGTACTGTTTAGCTGTGCGACGGTCGAGTTCGTGATGTTCTTGAAGATATAACGACTATTGGAGAAACGGAAGCCACCGGAACTGCTCGCGCTTGACGTACCGGTTTCGCGGCGAAAAACATCCTGATTGGCATCGACGTAATTGTGACGAAGAGTTAGCCGATGGTCGTCACTTAGATTGTAATCCAAACGAACGAAAAATTTCTGGCTTTCCACGGGTATTGTACCTTCGCCAAAGCTTCCCGGATCGTAATTGTACTTAGTTTTTAGAAAAGACTGTATAGCTCGGGCTGTATCAATATTTAAGCGGGGGTTGGTGCCCGGAAAATCATTGGCGTCCAACTTGCCGGTGATGCCGAAATTCGTCGGATCTTCTTTAACCGCTTTTTCAAGATTGGCAAAGAAAAACAATTTGTCCTTGATAATCGGTCCACCTACGGAGATTGTGGTTACGGATTCTTTTGTCTTGGTGGGTAGGACGTGAAACTCACTTTCGCCGATGAAGTCCTGATCGCGGTAAGAATAGAATACATTTCCCGTAAATTTGTTGGTACCGCCTTTGGTAATCGCATTGACATTACCGCCGGTGAACCCGCCGTAACGCACATCGTAGGGTGCAATTTGGACTTGAAATTCTTGAATCGCGTCAATACTGATTGGGGTTGAACCCGCCTGGCCGCCCGGTGTGCCACTTGAGGCCAAACCGAAGATATCATTACTCACCGCGCCGTCGATGGATATATTATTGTAACGGTTGTTACGACCGGCCGCACTGTTCCCCGAATATTGAGGAGTATATTTTGTGAAATCATTAAAATCGCGTTGGATCGAAGGGAGATTCTTCACCTGCATGTCCGTGATCGTCGTGGCGGCGCCTGTGCGTGCACTATTGATAATCGCATTACGTTCGGCTACAATTTCCGCCCCTTCGAGCTGTACCGATTCTTCGACGAGTTTGAAATCAAAACGTTTGTCTTCGCCGAGGGCGAGTGTCACATTTTCCCTTTTGTCCTCACGATATCCTATCAGGGAGACCGTAATAACATAAGGGCCGCCTGAACGCATGCCGGGCAAATTGAAACGGCCGTCCGTACGGGTATAGCCGCCGAATTTTGTTCCGGATGGAACATGGACCGCTAAAACCGTGGCGCCTACGACCGGCGCTTTGTTATTATCCACGACCAATCCGCTGATGGACGACGTGGTGATCTGAGCATTGAGGGATAGACCACAAATAAATAGGGTCGCGGCCATCAAGCCAAGAAGGCGTTTTGCAAGATTTGGGATTTTCATCCTTTGCATCTCCTGTTTTGGGTGTTGGTTAGTTCTCGTTAGTAATTTATTGATTCGATAATTCACAGAGTACAAGATCGGAGAAATGTAGACAAGTATTGTTGTGCCAATATTATCGAATTGTTATGTAGTTGGCAAGGTTTTTTTTGGCTTTAAGACTGCTCTATGGAAAAAGCAGTTGCCTTCACGTTCAAAATGGAATAGTTTAACCTTCATGAAATATCAACACCTGTCCGACGCCATAATCAAAACCCTCTGTTATTTTGATATTTTTGAGTACCCGCTTCGCCCGGAAGAGGTGTACTTCAATTTGCCTCATAAGGACGTGCCCTTTGAAGATGTTCATGAAACGCTAAAGCAGCTAAATTCAGAGGGTGTTCTAAGGATGTCCACGGAGTATTACTATCTCACTCGACATTCTGAAAACATCGTGACACGGCGTCTGGAAATGGAAAAAAGAGCAAAGCGCATGCAACGCAGTGCACGATGGATGGCAAAGCTATTCAAAAAATTTCCCTTTGTTCGATGTGTTCTTTTGACCGGAGATTTGTCAAAAAACGTTGCCGGTCATGAATCCGATATTGATTTCTTAATTATTACTGAGGCGGATCGGCTTTGGGTATGCCGTACAGTATTAATGATTTTTAGGAGAATATTTTTCCTGAACAACCGCAAATGGATGTGCATAAACTATTTTCTTGCGAAGGGCGCACTCGAAGTCAATCCTAAAAACATATACACCGCTGTAGAAACGGCAACCGCCCAGGTACTCTGGAATGAGATCGAATTCAAGAACTATTGTGATGCCAATCGATGGATATATCAATTCCTACCAAACTGGCGTTACCGTGAGTCGGGCACACCTATACTGCCCCAAAGTCGTTCGATATTACAAAGGATTATCGAAGGGGCTATGCGGACTTTACCATTAGACCGTATGGATCAGTGGCTGATGTCATTTTCACAAGGCTATTGGTCTCGCAAGTACAATGATCTGGATGAAGACAGAAGAGCCGTGAGATTCTCTTGCTCCAGGCAAAAATCAACGGCCTTCGGTAAGGACCATCACAGTCGCATACTTGACGAATACGATCGAAGAGTGAGAGAATTGAGGGCTCTTGCTTCATGAAGATCCTGTTAGCCCACTCGTATTTTCTGAAATTCGATCCCAAACAATTTCGTCAGCAACAGCCCTACGCACCGCTTGGAACGCTTTTTGCGGGAGCCTATTTGAAACAGCAAGGATTTGAGGTTGATTTTTTTGACGCTATGTTTGCCGATAAGCCGAATGAAATAATTCCTCAACTTGAAGCCAAACCGGATGTTCTTGTGATCTATGAAGATGATTTCAATTACCTTACCAAAATGTGTTTGACGCGGATGCGTGAGGCGGCGTTTGATATGATCCGGCTTGCGAAAGCGCGGGGCGTTAAGGTTATTGTGCACGGGTCCGATGTCACCGATCATGTGAGCGAATATTTGGAGCGCGGCGCAGACTATGCTATTCTCGGTGAGGGAGAGCAGACGTTGCTGGAATTGGCTCAGACAGGTTTTGAATCTCGAAGTGTCGCCGGCCTGGCCTATTTGGAAAATCATGAAGTAATAGAAACCGAGAGACGGAATTTTATTGAAAACTTAGATGAATTGCCCGACCCCGATTTTTCAATGATTGACATCGAGAAATATCGCAACGCATGGACAATGCGGCATGGCTATTTTTCAATGAATATATCAACCACGCGCGGCTGTCCTTATCATTGCAATTGGTGTGCAAAGCCGATTTACGGACAAATCTATCATTCGTTTTCACCGGAGAGAATTGCGCGGCACATAAAATTCCTGCAAGATAATTTCCATCCGGATCACCTTTGGATTACCGACGATATTTTTGGGCTAAAACCCGGTTGGCTTGAAAAATTTCGGGTAGAATGTGAAAAACTTAATGTTCGCATACCGTACAAATGCCAAACCCGTGCGGATCTTGTGGTTCGCGGCACGATGGCGGATGACTTAAAAAGAACAGGCGCGGAAGAAATATGGATTGGCGCAGAATCGGGGAGCCAAAAAATTCTCGATGCGATGGAGAAGGGCATAAAAATTTCGCACGTAGAAGAGGCCACGCGACGTATCAAATCACTTGGTATTCGCATCGCGTATTTTATTCAGTTCGGCTATCCGGGCGAATTGTGGGCGGATATTCAGGCTACACGCAAAATGATTCTAAATCAAATGCCGGATGAAGTTGGGATTTCCGTTTCCTATCCGCTTCCCGGAACAAAATTTTATGAGCGTGTAAAGGATCAATTAAAGCAAAAAGCGAATTGGACGGATTCGGATGATCTCGAAATGATGTTTTCCGGAACGTACAGCAAAAGTTTCTACCGGATTTTGCACCGGCTGGTTCATGCGGAGTACCGCCTATTCTTGAATCTCAAACAAAGGCGATGGGCTAAGCTTCCACGTGCGGCATGGCATTTGATGCGCTATTGCGTACTGGCCCCACAGCTTTATTTTCAAGTATCTAAAACGAAACCGACTTAGCACATGGACATATTATTATCCCATGGATATTTCATCGCAGAAGATGCGCATGAACAAAAAGTTATGAAGCCATATCCGACACTGGGGCTATTGTATATTTCTTCTTATTTGAGAAGTAGACGTTTTGATGTAAAAATTTTCGATTCCACTTTTTCGTCCCTGTCCGCGTTCGATGAATTCATTGCCCGTGAGAGGCCATCCATCGTTGGCTTGTACTGCAATCTGATGACCAAAAAAAATATTTTGCGCATGATTCGCTCGTGTAAAGAGAATGGCGCTATGGTCATTGTGGGCGGGCCCGATCCTCCATATTATGCGGAAGAATACCTGAAAGCCGGTTCAGACATTGTAGTTACCGGCGAAGGTGAGCTAACGGTCGAGGAACTTATCCCACATCTTCAAATGAACGGAAAAAATTCTCTCGAAAATATTTCGGGTATTTCATTCTTGCGAGACGACGGACGATTAGTCCAAACGCCTCCGAGACCTAACATAAAAAACCTTTCAGATATGCCATGGCCGGATCGGGAAGCGATAGATTTGCCCAAATATCTCCAGACGTGGAAGACATTTCACGGTCTGAGTTCTCTCTCGCTGATTATGTCACGGGGCTGTCCCTATACATGCACATGGTGCAGTCATTCTGTTTTTGGGGAAACGCATCGACGCAGGGAAGTCTCAGATGTAGTCAAAGAAATTGAATGGATCGAGAATACGTATCACCCGGACCAGCTGTGGTATGCGGACGACGTGATGACGATTCATCGTTCGTGGTTTCTGCAATTTGCTTCGGAGTTACAAAAACGAAAGATTAAAATTCCTTTCGAATGCATTAGTCGCGCGGATCGCTTGACGGAAGAGATTGTCCAATCTTTGGCGGCTATTGGCTGTCGTCAATTATGGATAGGCTCGGAAAGCGGTTCTCAACGAATACTCGACGCCATGCAACGTCGCGCAAATGTCGAGGATGTTCAGGCCAAAACAAAACTACTTCAAAAGTATGGTATAAAAGTCGGAATGTTCATCATGCTCGGGTACGACGGAGAGGAAATTTCCGATATCGAAGCTACGACGGAACATTTGAAAAAATCCTTACCGGATGTATTTTTAACCACGGTCTCGTATCCCATCAAAGGAACGAAATATTTTCAACAAATAAATAATGATATTCGTTCCGAAAAGCACTGGAATGAACGCACCGACCGTGATTGGATTGTGAATGGACGTTATTCAAGAAAATTTTATCAATATGCCACACGCTGGATGGTCAATGAAGTAGAGATGGAACGATTACGTACTCAAAGCACGGGTAATTATTCGCAAATATTTGTGAAATTTCTTAAGAGCCGGTGGGGCCGCCTTGGTATGCACATAACAAAACATAAAATCCATCCTGCATCCGGCGAGGGCTGGAAGTCGGAAGAACGATTGGCCAAGGCATGGTAGAAATTAAGACATCTGAACAATATCCATTTGACAGAGTTGCCGACCATTACGATCAAATAGTCGAAAGCAATACCATCCTTCAAAGCATGCGGACACGGGTTCATCGGCATGTCCTGAAATTTCTCAAACCCGGAGATCGAATACTTGAAATAAACGCCGGAACCGGAATTGATGCTGTTTTTTTTGCTCAACAAGGGTACTTTGTTCATGCCACCGACGTGTCCGAAGGAATGATCAAGCAGCTTCGGCGTAAAGTATTACAATTAGGCTTGGAGCACCGGATCAAAATAGAACAGCGTTCTTTTACCGACCTAGAATTGCCGGGCGAGGCACAATTTGATTATGTATTTTCAAATTTCGGGGGACTGAACTGCATCCCGGACATAGAACCGGTCACTCGTCAGGTTCATAGACTCTTGAAGCGTGGCGGGTATGTCACGTTGGTCATTATGCCAAAGTTTTGCCCATGGGAACTACTTGCTGCGCTCAAAGGACAGTTCAGACTGGCCTTTCGGCGGCTGCAGGTTGGCGGCACACCGGCGCATATTGAGTGTGTATATTTCAAATGTTTTTATTTTTCTCCAACACAGGTCATGAAAGCTTTTGGAAACAATCTCAAGATGGTGCAATTAGAAGGCTTGGGTTCGATTTGTCCGCCGCCCTATCGCGATGACTTTACGGTAAAGCATCCTTCGATTTATCGGCGCTTGACGCGGCTGGAAGAACAGTTGGCAGGGTATTGGCCGTTCAATTCGTGGGCGGATCATTTTATTTTGACGGTGCAATTCAGGCCTAATGAACCCTAATCTGAACTGATTTTGGCCGGACCGTCTTTTCTTTATATATCTAAGGTATCGATATTTCTGTTTGTCACATTTTCATTGGAACAGCACAATAACATGCTGAAAACAATAGACATATTATTCATTTTTATTCTGGTAACTATTGCCGGTTTAGTTTTGAAGAAACCCCAGTATAATTGGGATATGCTGCCATATATGGCTATCGTAATTTCGTTAGACGAAGATAACACGACTACCATTCATCAAAAAACTTATGACGCTGCTAGAGAAAATATTCCTCCCGATAAATATGCTGCATTAATTGATTCCAACAACGCGTATAGAAAAATGATGTCGCAAAACAGCCAAAAGTTTTTTGATGAATTGTTGCTATACCACTCCAAGCCATTATATGTGTTTTTTGTTTTTATTTTGTCTCTTTTTTTTGCACTACCAATGGCAAGCGTTATACCGTCCATACTTGGGTATGTGGTTTGCGGATGGGTTTTCTATATTTGGATAAATCGTTATGTCGATTCACGCATCGCCCTTCTGATCAGTTTATTTTGGATTGTTAGCTGGCCCGTTTTAGATACCGCTGGATTATCCACCCCGGATTTTTTGTGTTCCGCATTTATCTTGGCTGGTTTTTTTTGTTGGGTGGAGAAAAGAAACCTAATGATTTCGATTACCTTGTTCGGGTTGGCTGTAATGACGAGACTGGATGTTGGCCTGCTGCTACTAATTTTTGTTGCGTGGCTATATTATGATAAAGAAATTCAGGTACGAAGTGTTGGGTTGATTGGCATTTTTCTCATGGTGATGTGCTGGACGCTCATTTGGGCTAGTCACTATGATGTCATTAAACATTTCAAAGTTCAATTCATGGATCCGTTTTCAGCAAAACAAAACATGGGATTTGTCAATTACTTATCGGGTGTGTGGAGCGGAATTAAAGCCTCACGCTACTCTCATTTTTCAATATTTATTTTGTTTTTCCTTATGCCAATTACATACCACGTAACTCATAAAATCGTAATCGTATGGAATAGGCTAAACATCTGCGTGATGATATTAGCATTGCACACAGTCGCTAGGTTTTTTTTGGCACCCATGATCGAAGATCGTCTAATGATACCGCATTATGCGTTATTCGTGTTGTTCGCATTTTCTTTTTCGCGCAAACTCGATAATTCCACCGAGCCCATTTCATGAAACCCTTACGCGTAATTTTAAGCAACATACATTTGTCGCTTCGTGAGTATTTCTTATTGGCGACTGGGCTGATTTTTGTATCGATGAGTCACCTGATTTACCCATGGTTAATAAAAATTATGGCCGATAGTGCTTCAAAGCCTCTGCCGTTTGACATTTCAATCGAACTGTTTATCTCGGTTCTAGTAGGAGCTTTCTTTGTTTCCTCTGTGATATCCTATTTATGTGATAATTTGTTATTCAAACAGGGGTTGCTTTTGCGTAATAATATGAGAGTGCGATTATATTCCGCCTTATTATTTCAGCCGATTTATCGGACACGACAACTCAAGATTGGGGAGTTGTCGGCTCGCTGTTCCGAGGATATCGGCCGTATCCACACATTAATTCCTGATATCGTGGCGCCGCTCTTTAAAAATAGTGTTTATTCCGTCGGATGCCTCTATCTCATGTTCTCGATTCACGTCCAAGCTACCTTGGTTGTGATGCTCATCGGAGTGTTGGGCGCTCCTGTTCTGTTCTTTTTTGGGAGGCGGACTCAGTATTTAGCTTCAAGTGCTCAGAGCGACCATAGCCTTTCGAATGCCTTATTTGAAGAGTCGCTCGTTGCCATTCGGGAAATAAAGAGCTTTGTTCGGGAAGCCCTTGAAGTGAAACGCTATTCCGTGCAGCAGGACAAAGCAATGCAAAAGGAATTGTTGGCTATAGGGTATTCACAGCGATTTAATCAAATTATTTATATACTGGTTACCGGATTATTGCTCGCTACATTTTATGTCACAACGCACCAGATGTCTGTAGTTAGCTGGACCGTGGGTGATGGTTTGGCTTTCTATATGTATGCCTACACACTGGCCATGAGCCTCTTAGCTTCATCCAAATTGGTCTTTAGTCTGAAAAAAGTCCTGGGGCCGTTGGAAAGTGTTTGGGAATTGATCGAGACTGGAGAGCGTGATATAGAATATCCTCAAAAGGGCAAAGAGCAGATTGAACTCAAGGGTACTATTGAATTTAGGGACGTTGACTTTGGGTATGGCCAAACTTTGGTAATACGCAATTGTTCCTTTAAAATATGCGCGGGAGAGTGGGTTGTGATCAGGGGCCCGTCGGGAAGCGGTAAGTCAACATTAGCGCAACTAATGATCGGATTATATCACGCACGCTCAGGGCAGATTTTAATCGATGGCGACCCGATTGAACGGTTAGACATCGCTGGTCTGAGGAAACAAGTTGGCTATGTAGGACAAGAACCGCTGCTTTTTCATGGGACCCTTCGCGAGAATATTTGTTTATCCGATTGGGCGTATTCCGAAGAGCGGCTTAGTTCGGTTATTGAAATTGCAGGCCTCGACGAGATGATTCCTGAACTCCCGGATGGTCTTAAAACGATCGTAGGTGAAAGAGGGTATACGTTGAGCGGAGGGCAAAAATCCAGGATTGCGATTGCGAGGGCAATCATGATAGACCCTCCGGTCTTAATTCTTGATGAAGCGAATAGCATGCTAGAAACATCGTTGGAGAGGCAATTGTGGGATCGGCTATCTTCTGATAGAAGACACAAGACAACGATAATCATAAGTCATCACACTGAAAATATCATAGACTATGATCGGTTAGTCACTATGGAAACCGGAATTGCCCTATATGCTTGAGGCCATGTCCCATCAACCCTGGCTCCGGAATTCAAGCCCACGGAAGATATTAATTATCCGCCTCCACGCCATTGGAGATGTCGCGGTGACTTTTTCAGCATGTGCAGGTATTCGAGATGCATTTCCGACATCCCGGATTGATTTTCTAACTACAGAATCGTGTTATGATTTAGTTCGTGTGGTCACATTGTTTGATGATGTGCGCGCACTGCCGGATATTCATTATTCTAAAATGAAGATAATTCAATCTCTACCTTTAGTTTTATCTCTTCTCACTCAAGGTTATGATATGGTTATAGATCTGCAAAGGAACAACATAACTCGTTTTATTCGAAAGTTATGCAATCCAAGTGCATGGTGTGAATTTGACCGGTTTTCTGAAAATCCGGTTGAGAAACGCATCATGCTGACAATCGAGAAACTAAAAATTGCAGACTTTTCATTACGCTATCGTATTCCGGTTGATCAGACGGTTAAAGAAAAAGCGTATAATAAACTCACCGCCTCAGGGTGGGACGGAAGCATTCCTTTGATTGTGTTTAATCCTGCAGGGTTGTGGGAGACAAGAAACTGGCCGTTAGAATATTATTTTCATTTGGGCTCGTTGATCTTAAATGAGGAACCCAAAATAAAATTCTTATTCGTTGGAACGGGACGAATTGCCAATAAAGCTAAGATGTTTGAAGATAAATTTCCAAATTCGACAATAAATCTTTCAGAGAAAACAGGCTTGGGAGAAACATTAGGAATTCTTTATTATAGCAGTGGCGTTCTTGGTGAGGATTCCGGATTGGCTCTCATGGCTTGGGTTCTGGGCATTCCGACGCTGAGCCTAATAGGGTCAAGCCGGCACAATCTAACCCCGTTTGGTTCTCACGCCAAATGCCTTCATTCTGGAGACTTGGAATGCGGAAACTGTTCAAGCCCCAAGTGTAAATGGGGTGATGTCCGATGCCTGACTCGATATAGGCCTGAGGAAGTATTCAAACTATTTTGGTCGATGATCAGCACTAAAGTTTCAGCTTAAGGTGGCTACTGGTAAAACTATTGTTTTCCTGACTCCCGGATTTCCGGCAAACGAAGAAGACACGACATGTCTGCCATATTTGCAGAATTTTTTTATTGAGCTAAAGAAACAGGTTCCTACTGACCTCATCAAGATCATTGCCATCCAATATCCTTTTTATGTTGGAGTTTATAGATGGAAGGGTATCGACGTGTATAGCGCAGGCGGCGCCCGAAGAGGATTTGTCGCACGAATGGCTGCATTATTGAGGGTGTTCCACAGGTTATACAATATAAAACTGGAAATTAGCATTATTCATTCATTTTGGCTTTCTGGGTCAAGCTGGATCGCGCTTGTTTGGGCGCTGATATTCGATAAACCTCTTGTCGCATCCATTTTAGGGCAAGATGCCAAGAATCCGGCCTTGTGGACAAAAGTAA
>JANNSF010000058.1:0-7069 GCA_031402315.1 bacterium
TCTAAATATGATGCTCAATCCTCAGGGCATGATTGACCGTCATCCGGAAGCAAGAAAGCTTTTCGCGCAATATCTGATTCCGATGGCCAATCAAAATCTGTCGCAGGCCGAGGCTCTGGCCATTTTAGAATATTTACGAAAAGCGAGTTCAAAAAAACCGTCGTGAGCTATTTCACGACTCGAATCAACCCAACTAGATAGAAGGAGGTATCATGAAGACATCACGATGGAGAAGTTCAGGCCTGATGGTCTTGGCAACGCTCATCCTGATCGCCGTCGCGGCCGGCTGCTTTGGCAAGAAGCAGGCTACGATCGGATCGAGCGATGCGGCGAGCAAAGTTTATGTAGCGCCCGGAAATTACGACGAATTTTATGCATTTCTTTCCGGCGGATTTAGCGGACAAATCGCAGCCTACGGTCTGCCGAGCGGGCGTCTGTTAAAAGTGATTCCCGTGTTTGCACAAAACCCGGAAAACGGATGGGGCTATAGCGAAGAGACAAAACTGATGCTTAATAGTACGAGCGGTTTTGTGCCATGGGATGATAGCCATCATCCGGAACTCTCAATGACGGAAGGAGTTCCCGATGGGCGTTGGATCTTTATCAATGCCAACAATACGCCGCGTATTGCCCGTATCGATCTCGGTGTATTTCGTACGGCGGAAATCATTGAATTACCCAATAGCGGCGGAAGCCACGGCTCGCCTTTTACGACACAAAATACGGAATACGTCGTATCGGCAACCCGTTTCAGTGTACCGATTCCCCAAGCCGACGTAGCGATCAATACCTATAAACAAAATTTCAAAGGAACGTTATCCTTTGTCAAAGTGGACGGTAAAGACGATGGTAAAGAAAACAAAATGAGTCTCGCTTTCCAGATCATGGTTCCGCCCTTTGATTGGGATTTGGCGCATGCCGGTAAGGGTCCTTCTCACGGTTGGTATTTTTTCTCGTGTTATAATACCGAACAGGCCCATACGCTGCTCGAAGTCAACGCCAGTCAGAATGATAAGGACTTCATCATGGCGGTCAATTGGAAGAAAGCTGAAGAATATCTTGCCGCGGGAAAAGCCAAGGACTGGACCAGCGAATATTATCACAACTATTGGGATAATGAAAAACAGACGGGCGTTTCTGAATTGCTCAACAAAGTCAAGATGCTTGATCCGAAAGACTGCCCGGGTATGTTGTATCTGATGCCTTGTCCTAAATCTCCACACGGTGCGGACGTCGACCCGAGCGGAGAATACATTGTTGGCGGAGGAAAACTCGCGACGGTTATTCCTGTATTTTCATTCTCAAAGATGATAAAGGCCATTGACGCTAAAGAATTTGATGGCGACCGTGAAGGCATTCCGGTTCTGAAATACGAGTCCGTTTTGGCCGGTGAAGTGCAAAATCCCGGCCTCGGGCCTTTGCATACTGAATTTGACGGCAAAGGCTTTGCGTACACCTCGCACTTCGTTTCGTCGGAAGTTGTGAAATGGAAACTCGGGACGTGGGAAGTCGTTGATCGTATGCCGGCCTATTATTCCATCGGTCATCTTATGATTCCCGGCGGTGACAGTAAACAGCCTTGGGGTAAATACTTAGTCGCCATGAATAAAATTACCAAAGATCGTTACTTGCCGACGGGCCCGGAACTTGCCCAATCGGCACAACTCATCGATATCAGTGGCGACAAGATGAGACTCTTGCTTGATTTTCCGACCGTCGGTGAGCCGCACTATGCGCAGGGCATTCCGGCGGACCTCGTAAGGAAGCGAGAAGTCAAAATATTTGATATCAATAAAAATAATCACAAGTATGTTACGAAAAGCGAAAAAGACGCCAGAGTCGTTCGCACCGGCAAAGAAGTTCACGTCTATATGACTTCCTCACGCTCGCACTTTGGACCTGATAATATTGAAGGCATCAAGCTTGGCGATGTCGTGTATTTTCACGTGACCAACCTTGAGCAGGATTGGGACATCATGCATGGGTTTACCATCAAAGGCAGTGAGAGCGCCGAATTGCTTCTCGTGCCGGGTGAGACCCAGACACTCAAATGGCAGCCGAAAAAAATTGGTATTTATCCATTCTACTGCACCGATTTCTGCTCGGCGCTTCATCAGGAAATGCAGGGGTACCTGAGGGTATCGGCAGCGAATTCGAATGTACCGTTGTTATTTAGTACAGGAAATTGATCACTCGCAAAGGGGCAGATATTAATCTGCCCCTTCTTATTTTAGGAAATGTATTATGCAGCGTTCCTCAAAATTATGGATAGTCGGCAGTACACTGTTGCTCCTTCTTCTTTACGTCACGCCGATGTGGCAAATTGATCTCACGGCGCCTCAATACCCCGAAGGGCTGGGTCTTTTTATTTGGATCAATAAAATCAGTGGACAGAATCCCGGTGATCTTAAAACCATCAATCTTTTGAATCACTACATTGGCATGAAAGCGATCACACCGTCCGATATTCCGGAACTTACGTATATGCCGTATATTGTCGGCGCGATCATTAGTTTGGGACTGCTCGTGGCATGGACCGGCAATAAAAAGTTACTGTACATCTGGGTGACAATGTTTCTGATGGTCCTGATAGCAGGCCTGATTGATTTTTATCTGTGGGAATACGATTATGGACACAATCTGGAGCCGAAGGCACCGATTAAAGTTCCGGGCATGACGTATCAACCACCCCTGATAGGGGTCAAACAACTTCTAAACATGACCACGTTGTCCATACCCTATACCGGCGGCGTTGCGGCCGGCGTAGCCTTCCTGATCGGTCTCGCCGTTGCGTGGAGAGAATTTCGAAACCAATCGAAAGAACAAAAAACATGAAAACTCGAAACCTGTTATGGTTGCTTAGCCTGCTGGCGGTGGCCTGTTCGCGTGACCCTCAAAGCATTGACTTTGGGAGGGACGAATGCGCACATTGTAAGATGGTCATCAGCGATCGTCACTTCGGTTCGGAACTCATGACGTCCAAAGGAAAATTCTATAAATTTGACGCCATCGAGTGCCTCGCTGGTTATGTAAAAGCCAATAGCGCTCTCGAAATAGGGTCGTTGTGGGTAGTCAGCTATAACAATCCCGACCACTGGTTGGAAGCACGAGATGCGTATTACATGGTCAATGAAAAAATACCGAGCCCGATGGGAAAGAATTTGTCGGCATTTAAGAATTCACAAGACTCTGAGGCGATCCGAAAAGAAACCGGATCGGGTTCTATTGTTCGATGGAATGATGTATTGGTAATGTCCAATCGCTGATGAATACAATAATTCTGACCCGTTGTAATACCCCATTTCCACGGAAAATGATGAAAACTGTAATCCACATTACTTTTTTGAGTTTAATTTGCAGCACCGGTTTTTGCGCGGGCGTATTTCGCGTAGAACCCTACGGATTAAATCCCATCGCAAAGGCCATTCAACATGCGCTCCCGGGAGACACTCTTTTTCTAGCCGAAGGCCGGTACCGGGAAAGCCCGATTCTCATTAATAAGACAATTGCGCTGATTGGTCAGGGAAAAGTTATCCTCGACGGCATGAATTCAGACGAAGTGATCACGGTCATGGCGGATGGCGTCACCATAATGAATCTTACCATCGTCGGCGCCGGAGTCAACTATACCAAAGAGAATGCCGGAATAAGGCTTAAGCAAGTACAAAATGTTTTGGTCGAGGGGAATACTTTTATCGATAATTTTTTCGGTATCTATCTTTCCAAGTCATCGAACTGCACGCTTCGCGGCAATAAGTTATCTTCGCATGGCCATTCGGAATCGTCTTCCGGCAATGGTATTCACCTTTGGTCGTGCCGCCGTATCGAAATCGAAGACAATAGAATCACAGGGCACCGGGACGGCATTTATTTTGAATTCGTCAAAGACAGTCGAGTTACGGGAAATATCAGCGAACACAATTTGCGTTACGGGCTTCACTTTATGTTCTCGGACAGCTGCGCGTATAAGGAAAATACTTTTAGGCAAAATCTCGCGGGGGTCGCGGTCATGTACACGAAATGGATTTCGATGGTGAATAACCGGTTTGAACGCAATTGGGGCGCTGCGTCATACGGGCTTTTGCTCAAAGACATAACGGATAGCGAGATCGAGGGTAATGTCTTTGAAACCAATACAACCGGAATTCAAATGGAGGGATGCAATCGCGTAAAGGTCATCAACAATGATCTGCTTACCAATGGGTGGGCGATGCAGATGATGGGAAATTCCACGCTAAATGAGGTTCGTGGAAATAATTTCATCGGCAATTCCTTCGACGTGGCGACCAATACGCGCAATAATGATAACGTGTTTAAGCAAAACTACTGGAGCGGGTACGAAGGTTACGACCTGGATCGCGATAGTTTTGGTGACGTGCCGTATCATCCGGTGTCGCTCTTTTCTGTGGTTATTGCTCAGCACCCGGAGTCTCTCATTCTTCTCCGGAGTTTCTTTATTGAAATGATGAGCGTCGTTGAACGGATCATGCCCGTTTTGACGCCTCAAAGACTCATTGATAGCCAACCCTTGATGAAAAGGCATCTATGATACGGTTTGAAGGATTGAAAAAATCATTTGGCGAACTTGTGGTGCTCAATGGCATTGACGTCGAAATATGTCAAGGCCGCATTACGGCCATCATTGGCCCCAACGGTTCGGGCAAATCGACACTGATCAAATGTGTGCTTGGCCTCATTACTCCGGATGAAGGCACGATCCACATCGGACCGCACCAAATCGGGAAAAATGCCGCGTATAAATCGGTGATCGGCTATATGCCCCAACATGCTGAATTTCCTGAAAATATCACTGTCGGTCAGCTGGTAGCTTTCCTCAAAGAGCTCCGACATTCATCTGAAGCACGGGACGAAGAGTTATTTGAAATATTGCATTTGGATCGAGAAATAAATAAAAAAATAAAAACACTTTCCGGCGGGACGCGACAAAAGGTCAATGCGTATCTCGCTTTCTTATTCAATCCAAGAATATTGATTCTTGACGAATCGACGGCCGGCCTTGATCCCGTCTCGAGCAGTCACCTGAAGGACAAAATTCTAAGTGAAAAAAGGAAGGGGAAGTCGATCATCCTTACATCCCACATTATGAGTGAGCTGGAAGAACTGGCCGAAGAAGTGATCTTCCTGCTTGATGGGCGCGTGCGATTTCATGGAAGCATGGAGTCACTGAAATTAGAAACGGGAGAAGAACGGCTGGAGCGTTCGGTGGCGCAGATCATGAAAGGAACCGAATCATGGGCACGGTAGGAAAATTGGTAAAATTTCAAATTCAAGATCAGGTCCGTAACCGTTGGATCATTTTCTACATGATGTTTTTTGCCATCCTTACGATCGGACTCTATCGGCTGGAAGGTGAAACGTCGCGTGTTCTCGTGAGTCTCATCAACCTGGAGCTGATCATCGTTCCGCTCTTTTGCCTGATTTTCGGCACGATCTATATTTATAATTCGCGTCAATTCATAGAGATGCTCTTGTCGCAGCCTGTTGAGCGCTCATCGATATTCTGGGGAATGATTTGGGGACTATTTATTCCTCTGTCGACAGGATTTGTTGCGGGCGTAGGAATCCCTGCTTTGATTTATGGCGATTGGGAGTGGAGTCAAATTCTATTGCTCTCGATGATTCTCGCTACGGGAATTCTACTGACGGCGGTCTGCATTGGCCTGGCCTACATGATTGCCCTACGTTCGGACGACCGTCTCAAAGGTCTTGCCATGGCGATCGGAACTTGGTTTTTCCTATCGTTGATGTTTGACAGTATCCTGTTGATGATTGTTTTTGCATTCGGAGACTATCCACTTGAGCGCGTTTTGATCGGCCTGAGTTTTCTTAATCCGATTAATGTCGCAAGAACGATTCTATTACTTAAACTTGACATTTCCGCTCTGATGGGCTACACCGGGGCTGTTTTTCATAAGTTTTTCGGGGGATCGTGGGGCATGGTTTCGGCGTGGGTGGCGCTTACGTTCTGGGTCATAGGACCGACATGGGTAGGCCAACGCATTTTCTCTAAAAAAGACTTTTGATTTGTTGCAATTTCGGCCGCTTTGCTTTCGATCGTTTTTCAATTTCTATACCGCGTGCAACATCGCGAAGTGTGCGGTGCAAGTTGGCCAATTACTTGGTTTGCAGAAGATGTTGGGCGGTGACTTTGGCCAAAGAGGCGAGACCTTTACGGTCGATCTTCGAAGGATTGATGTGTAGAAATAATATTTTTGTTATACCACAGAGTTTCATTAACCTTGAAGGCTCCGACAGCTTTCAAGGTTGTTTTTTCTGATAGGGATTTTTTATGTTAACATGGTATTTTACTTCCGTCTTTCTTCACATCGTCAGCGCCATGGTTTGGGTAGGCGGTTTGATGTTTTTCGCCATCGTGATGGTCCCAATGCTGCGCGATAAAGAATTTCAAGGCCTCGCGCCAAAAATTGTGATGTGGGCCGGTTTACGTTTTCGTTTCTGGGGCTGGGTTTGTTTGTTTTCACTGTTGACGACCGGGCTGACGAATTTATTCGCACGAGGCTACACTTGGTCAAACCTTTTCAGCCGAGAAATGTACGACGGCCATTTTGGCCATACTTTGTTTATCAAACTAAATCTCGTCGGATTGGTTTTTTTCCTCAGCGCGATTCATGATTTCTGGATCGGACCCAAAGCAACGAAACTATGGAGTGAAAATCCGGACGACCCGAAAGTCAAACAATTCCGCAAAGCCGCGAGCTGGTTCGGGCGCGTGAATTTATTGTTAAGTCTGCTCATTGTGTTCTGCGCCATTATGCTGCTCCGTGGCAGCCCATGGTAGAACTCCAACTACTGCGCCTTATGCCGCTTATAACAAAATACTTCATTCGATTTGGACTATTCTATTTCGTGCTCGCGTTGTTTTTTCTTTTGATCAGCGAGTCGGGATGGTTTTTTGATTGGTCGGTTTCCGCATCGTTTCAGCCGGTGTATTATCACTTTTTTCTTTTTGGTTGGGTACTACAGATTATTATCGGCGTTTCACTATGGATGTTTCCGTGGAGCGAACGCGCACAGGTAGCAGAGCGGG
>JANNSF010000059.1:0-7620 GCA_031402315.1 bacterium
GTGCGCCGGCGACCTTGAGGCGAAGTCGGTCGGGCGCGGTCGGGACGTGCGTGTGGGTGCCGATGATCGCACTCACTTTTCCATCGACGTATTGACGGAAGGCAATTTTTTCAGCGGTTGCTTCGCCATGAAAATCCACGATGATAATCGGTGTTTCTTTTTGTAGGCGCTCGATTTCTCGTTCACCGGAACGAAAAGGGCACTCAATATCATACATGAATGTGCGACCCTGCAAATTGAGTACGGCGATCTTTATTCCACCGAGAATAGTATAAACGGTCGATCCGCGACCTTCGTTGCCCACGGGATAATTGAACGGACGCAAAAGATACTTTTGAATCCGTGGCTCATCGACAAAAAAAGTTTTTTTGCGATCCCAAATATGATTCCCGCTCGTAATAACATGCACGCCGAGATTGAACAGCTGCAGGCATTGCGTCTCGGTAATCCCTTTTCCTTCATGCGCATTTTCGCCGTTGGCAATTACAAATTGAAGGTTGTAATTCTTAATCAATCCCGGTAGATGCGTCGTGACCATATCCATTCCGGGTTGCGCAAAAATGTCGGCGATGTGAAGGCAATTAATTTCCATACGTTCCTTTTATATTATACCGAATAAACTTTTTCCTTTTTCACCAAGAGCGTCAACGCGCCTCTCAATTTCAGGGTCCTCTTCCAACGGAGGGGCGTGGTGCGGTTTAATGCGTGCGTCGATGATAAGCGGGCCTTCGCATCCCCAATGCTTATCATGATAGAAGGAGCCAACACCATAAATATCGACCGCCGGATTGGATCGCGTAAAAGTAACCCATAAGAAATTATTGAGACTGGCGGAAGTAAACGTGCTATCGTCGGACAAAACAATGAGATGGACCCCATTAATTCGCTGAAAGGACAGGGACTCGCTCAGGCCGGCCAGTTCCGTTTGTGTAGTGCTTTTATCTGCAAAACGTGGCGATTTTATGGACAAGACTCCGGGCATAACAATCCTCGGATCTCCAAATCCGGCCGGTAAACTAAACTCCGATGGAAGCGTTTTTGAAAGTTCTCGTTTCTTTTCACCCGCCGCCGCCATCACTACTTTTGATCCCGAGTTAAGCCCTGTTCCGCTGTAATCCAATGTGTCCATCGTCGTTTCGGTTTGAAAATGTAAGTCCTTTCTCCAATCAATGCGCTCAAGTAAATGAATCAAAAATTCGTCGATGTGATGAATATTGAGATCCGGATTATCTTCCCGCGCAACAATCATTAGATACTTGGCGAGCGATAGTTGTCCTTGGCCCAAAATTGCATTAGCAATGGTCAGAATTTCCTGCGGTTTGCGATTTTGGTACGCCGTGTACCGTTCGCTTCCGATGGCGAGCAGGAGTGGATGTACACCGGCAGCGTCAACGGCATTGACAGCATGGAGACCCGGAATCACCGTCGGAATAATCGGGCCTGTGATTTCATGAATGATCTCGCCAAACGACGTATCCTCCTGCGGCGGTCGACCAACGACCGTGAATGGCCAGATCGCATTTGTTTTGTGATAAACTTTCTCGACCTGAATAAACGGGAACTCATGCGCCAAACTATAGTAACCCAAGTGATCACCAAACGGGCCTTCGGGCAAGGTCGCCGAAGGATCAATCGTTCCGACAATACAAAAATCTGCATCCGTTGAAATAACGTGGCCGTCACGCCGGGCGTAACGAAATGCCCTTCCCGCCATAGCGCCTGCAAATGCAAGTTCCGTAAGACCTTCCGGCAAAGGCATCACCGCCGCGAGCGTATGCGCCGGTGGCCCTCCTACAAAAACACTCACGCGCAGTTTCTTGCTTTTTTGAATAGCGGCGGCGTGATGAACACCGATACTTCTGTGAATTTGATAGTGCGCGCCGATTTGAGAATTCTTCGTGTATTGATTTCCGGATAATTGAATACGATACATTCCCAGATTCGACATTTTCCAGCCCGGAAAATTCGGATGTTCGGAATAAACTTGGGGTAAAGTAATAAACGCGCCACCGTCTTTGGGCCAGCTTTGAATCGGCGGGAGATCTGAAATTTCACAGGTGTGATCAAAAATAGGACCGCCGCGCTTTTTTCGTGGAAGCAGATTCAAAACGGTTCCGATGGCTCCGGCATAATGCAAAGGACGCTTAAAGAACAGTGATGGATCAACTTTGAGATCTACAAGTTTCTGAACGCCGCGCAATGTCCCTCGAAAAATGAATCGGGTACGCTCCAGCGACCCAAATAAATTAGACACGGCACGAAATCTGGATCCTTTGACCTGGGTGAATAAAATAGCAGGCCCTTTCGCGGCATAAACACGGCGCTGAATGGCGGCCATTTCTAAGCATGGATCGACCGCTTCCGTCACGCGAATCAAGTGACCGTGCTTTTCCAGATCGAGAACGCAATTTTCCAAGGATGAATAATTCATAATTTTTTCGCGCGGCAAAATAACAAAAATTGCGTGAGATTAAAATTATATTTGTTAAGCCGCGTATTTTAGGCGTATCCCGCCCGCTACAGTTGACCGCTACAATTGGTCAATACGTTTAGCCAATTCCAAATCGAGTTCCGTAACGCCGCCCGCATCATGGGTGTAAAGTTCTATCGTGACACGGTTATAGACATTGGACCAATTAGGATGGTGATCCATGGCTTCGGCCAGAACGGCGACCGAGGACATAAATCCAAACGCGGAAATAAAATTTTTGAACACAAATTCGCGTCGTAATTTTCCATCCAAGAGGGCCCAATTTGGAATGTGATGAAGACGCGTTTTTATTTCACTCTCGGACAATAGCTTTCTATTCATACAAAAATCCTTATCGTGAGGTGCGTTATTAATAATCTCATTGACCTTATTTTCCCGCCGTCAAGCGGCGATTCACTTCATCCCAATTAATGAGATTCCACCAGGCGGTTGCATAGTCTGCGCGTTTGTTCTGATACTTTAAATAATACGCATGCTCCCAAACATCCAAGCCCAGAATCGGCGTGCCCTTAAACTCAGAAACATCCATCAGCGGATTATCTTGATTTGGAGTGGATCCGATCTCCAGTTTTCCCGCCTTGGAGACAAGCCATGCCCAGCCGGATCCGAAGCGGGCTGTTGCCGCAGAATTAAACTTCGTTTTGAATTCGTCAAACGAACCGAATGAAGTTTTTATCGCATCCGCGATGGCTCCTGTCGGCGCTCCGCCGCCGCCGGCTTTCATCAGGCCCCAAAACAGGGTGTGATTAAAATGTCCGCCCGCATTATTTCGCACGGCGACCGGATACGTGGATATTTTTTCCAAAAGTTTGTCGAGAGATGGCTCGGAAATATTGCTTGTCTTCAGGGCATCATTGAGTTTGTCGACGTATGCTTTGTGATGTTTTCCATGGTGAATTTCCATCGTCATCTTGTCGATGTGGGGTTCGAGTGCGGCGTAATCGTAGGGAAGCGCGGGGAGAGTAAAGGCCGGATCGGTGTATAAATGATCCAGCGCCATGACATTATGCGAAAGGGTTTGTGCGGCGAGTGTGCCAATCGCAGCAAGCGAACTCTTTTTCAGAAAAGAACGGCGTGATTCTTTGGATTTCATATGTTCTCCTTGGGTTTAAAAACTTTATGGGCAACGCGTAGGACCCATGCTTTTGGAAAAAATCGCTGGATATGATACATCGTCTTATTTCGGGCGCCTTGAATCGTGAATACGCGGTTTCGTACTAATGCCAGGAGCGCATCGCGAACGACGTCGCGGGCGGTGGCATTGTGCGAACGGATTCGAATGCGATTGGAGTGGGAGACGACTTGAAAATTAGTTTTGGTTCGTCCCGGGCAGACCGAAATCACTCGAACTCCGGATTCGCGCGACTCCGCCGCAAGGGCCATTGAGAAACTAGTGACGAAGGCTTTGGTGGCGCCATAAACGGACATGTAGGGAACGGGCTGAAAACCGGCCAGCGAAGAAATATTTACAATGGCGCCATGTTTTTTTGAAATCATGGGTGGCAAGAATAGGTTTGTCAAATGTACCAGAGCGCGAATATTGAGATCGATCATTTTGCTTTGATTGGGCCAATCGCTTTGGGAAAAATCACCATACGAACCGAACCCGGCGTTATTAATAAGCAAATCAATTCCAATTCCCCGATTCTCAATTTCCCGGTGAAGAGCCCGGATTGAATCTTCTTGGGTCAAATCGCATTCGATAGGAATCGCCTGGATATCTTGAGCAGACAGCTCTTTCGCGAGCGAATTCAATTTATCCATTGAACGAGCAACAAGGACAACATAGATTTTCAGGGCGGCCACTTGACGTGCGAACTCTTCACCAATACCCGACGAAGCGCCGGTGATAAGTGCAAAACGATAGGGCATTAGATTCATCAAATTCCTTTAAGTGGCATAAAGTTGAACAATTGGGAATTGACGTGCAAGTTTTTTTAAGTTCGGGGTGAAGTAAGAACGATCGATGGATCAGCCTGACATTTTCATCAAGAAGGGTTTACGACGAGTTCAAATTTTCATCGCCTACCCCGATGAATCGGGTTCATCTTTATATAATTCAGGGTATAGCTTTCTGGCGCAATCGCGACAGATTCCATGGCTAAATTCCGCGTCGGAGTGCGTGGAGATATAGTTCTCGATTTGATGCCAATAACCCTGATCGTCGCGGATATTCTTGCAGTTTGCACAAATTGGAAGCAGGCCACTCAGGGCTTTGACCTCGGTCAATGCCGATTGCAACTCGTTGATCAGTCTCTCTCTTTCAGCCTCGGCCAACTTTCGTTGTGTAATGTCGGTAAGAATCCCGATAGAACCGATGACACGTCTGCCGGCATCGTAGACGGGTGCACCACCGACCAATGCCCAAAATATTTCTCCCGATTTTTTACGGAACTTCATTTCATAATGGTCCGCGATACCATGCGTTCTCATGTCATGTTTCTTCTTGATCACCTCTTTGTCTTCGGGCAGAATAAGTATTTCATTTCCGATTCTACCGATTAGTTCATCCTCCCTGTACTCGACCATTTCGCAAAGACGCTTATTGACATGCTCAATTCGATCCTCGAGATCGACGCGCACCATGCCTTCGAGCATACTGTCAATCATCGTGTGATACTTAGATTCACTTTCCCGCAGTGCCTGCTCCGCCAGATGCCTTTCGGTAATATCATGCGCCGCACCAATAATCGCAACGATTTGCCCGGTTTTGGGATCTTTTTCAGGATGATTCGTTATTTTTAGCCAACGATAGGAACCGTTGGACTGTCGAATGCGAGTCAAACCGGTTGTATTTTCTCCGCGCAATAGTCGCGCGAGGCGTTCGCGGGCAGGCTGGACATCATCCGGATGATAAAGTTTTTCCCAATCGCCCAATCGATTATACTCTTCAACTGAATATCCGAATACCTGAAAGAAACGATCATTGGACCAAACGAGCCGGGTTTGTCCTCCGGGCATCACGGCATCTTTAAAAACAAAATCGGATCCCAGTTCCGACAAAAGGCGATAGCGTTCTTCACTTTGTCGCAACGCCTCTTCCGCTTCCTTAAGACGTGTGATATTACGTCCGGCACCAATCCAGCCAATCAGCGTTCCACTTTTAGGGTCCAGTACCGGTTGGTTTTGTAATGAAAGCCAGCGGTACTTCCCGTCCGGTTGCCGTACTCTTGCTACACCGCGAACACTGTTGCCGGCCGACATATCCACAATACGAGCCTCCGTATCGGCAATATCATCCGGATGAAAAAGATTTTGCCATGCGCCGAGACGTATATAATCTTCCGGGGAATAACCCATGACCGAAGCGAAACTGTCTGTGGCCCATTCGACCGTTAACTGATCGTCCTCCTTCCGGCGAACCTCGTAGGCGAAATCAGAGGTCAAAGAGGATAACATTTTATACCGTTTCTCACTCTCCATCAGAGCGTATTCCGCGGCTCTAAGCTTTGTTCTATCACGAGCGATAGCATAGGAACCGATTACCCAATCGTCCTGTATCGTAAGCGTAACATTTTGGCCAACCCAAATGGATTCGCCATTCTTCTTAATTATCTGGTACTCAAAGTAGGACAGTGGTGTTTTAGATTGAAATTGTTCTTTGTAAAAGGCAATGGTTCGTGCGCGCCAATCCGGATGGATGAACTCTGAAAAGTGGTGTCCGATGACTTCATTTTCGGAATACATTAGAATATTCATCGCGGTTTTATTCGCGTACGTAAAATTACCATAAGCATCGGTCCGATAAATAATGTCGGTGGCATCCTCGACCATCTGCCGATAGGGGCGCTCCGCGTCTTCCTGAGTAAACTGTTTCCTTCGTATTTCAAGGCAGACCACGATCTGAGCGCTGAGAATGGCCAACATCGATTTCTGTTCTTGAGATAAAGCGCGTGGCTTTTGATCCATGACGCACAAGCTCCCAAGTCCATGTCCTTGCGGCGTAAGGAGAGGCGCTCCGGCATAAAAACGAATCTTAGGATCGGATGTGACCAGAGGATTGGACGCAAATCGCGGATCGGTAAGCGTATCTTGGACTTCCATGACATCCGCCTGCACAATGGCATGAGCGCAAAATGCCTGTTCGCGTGGCGTTTCGTTGAAGTCTAGCCCCAGTTTTGACTTAAACCATTGTCGGTCTTCGTCGACCAAGCTGATCATGGCCATCGGAGTGCCGCATATATGGGAGGCGAATTGAGTAAATCCATCGAAAATTTCTTCGGGCGGCGTATCCAAAATACGAAATAACTTCAGCGACTGAAGACGCTCGCGTTCATTGGATGGGATAGGAATTTTCATGGTACAAACGATTTATGTCCGAAGGCCGGAACTTATGAATATTCCCACAGAGGTAAGACTTCAATAATATACAGACTTGGGGATGTATACGCGAACAAAATTTTCGTTGCCGATCAATTCATTTATGCCTGCGAATCACTGATAATCACCCCAAGATTTTTTTCTTTGATTCGTCCGGAACGCAATTTTTGGGCCTCTTCAAACTCCTCGGCAATGCGGGGAAAAGCAAAACGTGACGTTCCGTCGTTTGATAATTGAACTTCACCTTCAAAATCACGCATCATGGCTTGAAGCGCCGTTTCTGCTTGCGCTGCGGAAATTTTCTGTTCGGAACCGGTTGCATTAACGCCGGTTATGATCGGCTCCAAGGAGGCTGATTTTTCTTTCAAGCCAAATAGTACCCGCATAATGCGCTTACGAATATTCATCGCCGTCCGGTGTGCCCGCTTCTTGGTGATGCGAAATAGACGCGCGATCGGTATTGCAAAAAACAGGAATGAAAATACGATCGGCACCCAGCCCAACCAAAATACTATCGCCGCCGATATTGCAATCGGCAAATCGGGGGAGGGATACAGAAAATTTTTGACAATCACCGATGCGAACGTAAGGTTGAAGAAATTCATGAATATTATAAGTGCATTGCGCGTTCCGGTATTTCCTGTAATTTCATACTCGGGTTCGTATTCATCCCAATAGAATTCGATTTTGCCATCTGCCGTTTCCGTCGTACTGCGCGTGATTTGGTCAAAACGTCCAAAGACGATGCCGTTTTCGGAAATCAACGGATCACCTTGAAACCGGACCAGACATTCCGACAAAAATTGTTC
>JANNSF010000060.1:0-1994 GCA_031402315.1 bacterium
TCTTCGGCAATGGCAATCGCCCGTAAAAGGGCTTGCAAGGATCTGGGATAGTTACCCTGATTGAGAAGGGCATAGCCCAGTTCCCCCAGCGCCACAGATTCCTCCAGCGGGAGTTTCAGTTTTATAGCCATCGTAAGCATGATGTCTGCGTAGAGATAGGTACTGTCCGGATTGATTTCCTTGTAAATCCGGGAGATACTACCGGAAAGAATAAGACTCAGGGTATCATTTTTCGCAACCTGGAGCTCCTTCTTCAGCCTGTCAATGTCGTATAGCTGAGCTGGTGCCGTGATCGCAGCAAGAAGAAAAAAAGCTAGTATGAAAATTCGTGATGCCATTATTTCCGAGTAGCATTAAGTGCGAATAAGGTACAGCATTTTAGAGAAATTTGAAATGCCACGGCGTTTAGGCGCTGGGCTGGGCGCATGAGCGGGGTGTGGGATTGTTTCATGAGCTGAGCGCCGCAATATCAATTCTATGAAGGGAGTGTGATAACAAACTCAGAACCTTCATTGTCTTTGGATTGCACTTTGATTTCCCCGCCATGCGCCTTCACAATATCATAGCTCATTGATAACCCCAATCCCGTTCCCTGTCCGGTCGGTTTGGTGGTAAAGAAAGGCTGGAAGATCTTGTCTTTGATGTGAGGAGGGATGCCGTTGCCGTTGTCTGAGACACGGATTTCGATCAGGCCTAAAGGGGAGCCCACGCGCTTGGTGCTGACGGTGACAGTGGGTTCATACTTGTTTCCCTCGTCCGCCGTAGCCTTGGCGAAGGCAGACTTTTTCTCGCTGACAGCATAGAACGCATTGGTGATCAGATTGAGGATCACTCTTCCGATGTCTTGCGGAATGACTTGAATGCTACCGATGGCAGGATCAAAGTCAGTCTTCATTGTAGCATTGAACGATTTATCCTTAGCCCGCAACCCATGATAGGCCAGGCGGAGGTACTCATCCGCCAGCGCGTTGATGTCCGTAGGTTCTTTCACCCCGCTGCTGCTGCGGCTGTGCTGGAGCATGCCTTTGACGATAGCGTCGGCGCGTTTGCCGTGGAATACTATTTTGCTTTCATTGTCTTCGATCGTGGTGGCAATGGACGTTGCTTCATTCATGCTTCCCTTAGCCAGGGCATCCTTCATTTCTGCGATGAGTTCTGAGTTTACTTCTGAAAAATTATTAACGAAGTTCAACGGGTTCTGGATTTCATGGGCGATGCCGGCGGTGAGTTCACCCAAGGATGCCATCTTTTCGGATTGGATGAGTTGGGATTGTGTTACCTTCAATTCTGTATAGGCTTTTTCAATTTCTTTTGCCTGCTCCAATTCTTTATGTTGTGCTCTCTCTCGCTCTTTTCGCAGGGTTATGGTTTTTTGATACAGATGCACTCTTCTTAGCGTGAATAGAAAAATAAGTCCATACCCTGCATACGCCCACCAGGTTCGCCACCACGGCGGAAGAATTGTTATCGCGATCGACTTGTTCCCATCGCTCCATACATTGTCGAGGTTGCTCCCTTTGATGAACAACGTGTATCCTCCAGGAGGGAGATTCGTATAGGTTGCGTTGCCCACAGTGCCTCCGTCTCTCCAATCTTTATCAAAGCCATCCAATTTATATTGGTAGTGGTTATTCTTGCCTGCAAAATGCAAAGCTGCAAAATCAATTGCGATTACATCAGTTTCTGGGCCAACTGTAATTTTATCAGCAATGAAGATCGGTTGTTGAATGGCGTTTGTTTTTCCAAATACAATGGACTTTCCATCAAGCTTCAAGTCTGTAAACACCATTTGAGGCGGATAGGGATTGGTACGAATATCTTCAGGATCAAAAATATTTATGCCGCCTGTCCCCATAAAGTACATTTTGCCGGAGAGGCCCTGGTAGCAGCGAAAAAGAAACAGATTTCCCTGCAGCCCTCTTTCAAAACCAAAACGCTTATAGGTTTGTGTCGCTGGCTCAAATGCAATAATGCCATTATCTGTTGCTAGCCAT
>JANNSF010000061.1:0-4741 GCA_031402315.1 bacterium
TCTTCTTTCAATTGAGCGCGCGACAAGAATCCGGGTCCAATGTTTTGAGCCAGCCAGGCCTGGAAACGTGCTTTGGTTGTGGGTTGATCAGAAAACGAAACGTTTTCCGATTTCAACAAATGCATCCATGCTTCGGCATGCTTTTGTTCAATATTCGCAAGATCCGAATAGAGTTTTCTCTGTTTTGGATCAACTTCGAGATCCGTCAAAATGCGGTACAAATAGCACGCATCTAATTCATCCTGCAAGTGCAGCCGCCAATCAGAGAGTTTTTTGGAATTTGACATACGATTTCGTTTTAATTTATGTTGTTCTTCATAATAGAAAATAAATGGTTTCGCCACAAGAGCTAACTGGCATGTGGTTTGGGCTTTGGTGATACAAAATATTGATTGTGCTGGGAGATTTTGGTATGCTTGAAATGGAATCGCACAATTCATGACTTTATTGTTCAACAAAGGATAAGTACTAATGTCTAAGCCCTTTCAGCTCGTTTCAGATTATAGGCTTGAAGCCGATCAAAAGAATTCTGTTGAGCAATTGGTGCGTGGCCTTGAAATAGGGGCAAAGTACCAAACGCTCCTTGGCGTAACCGGATCAGGCAAGACGTTCGCGATGGCCAATATTATTGAAAAAATAAACCGACCTACACTTATTCTGTCGCACAATAAGACGCTGGCGGCTCAATTGTATGGTGAATTCAAACAGTTTTTCCCGCACAACGCGGTTGAATATTTTATTAGCTATTATGATTACTATCAGCCGGAAGCCTACATGGCTTCTTCGGACACGTATATCGCGAAAGACATGTCCATTAATGATGAAATCGAGAAGCTCCGGCTTCGTGCGACGAGTTCGCTGATGGCCCGAAGCGACGTCATTATTGTGGCTTCAGTGAGTTGCATTTACGGTATTGGTTCTCCACAAGATTGTCGTGATATGTTCGTTTACGTCGAGAAGGGTCAAGAAATTTCCAGGGAGAAAATTCTGACGCGTTTGATTGACATGCAATACAATCGCAATGATATGAGTTTTGAGCGAGGAACGTTTCGTGTTCGGGGCGACGTGATCGATATTTTTCCGGCGTACGAAGACTATTTCGTGCGTATTGAATTATTTGGAGATGAAGTTGAGCAGATTTCGTATCTCGAACCGATTTCGAATAAAATCATTACAAAGCCGGTGACCGCGGTTATTTTTCCGGCGACTCACTTTGTCGCCTCGGAATCAAAAATGCATCAGGCTATTCTTCGCATTCAATCCGAATTGGAAGTGCGTCTGGCGGAATTGCGAGCTCAAAATAAACTAGTCGAGGCGCAGAGGCTTGAACAGAGGACCAAGTACGATATCGAGATGATCCTTGAGCTGGGTTATTGCTCCGGTATTGAAAATTACTCCCGGCATGTGGATGGACGTGGGGAAGGCGAACGCCCCTCGTGCCTGCTTGATTATTTTCCGAGTGACTTTCTTTTTTTTGTTGATGAGTCACACGTCACGCTTCCGCAAGTCCGTGCCATGTATAACGGTGATCGGTCTCGTAAAACTGCACTGGTGGAATACGGGTTTCGCTTACCTTCGGCGCTTGACAATCGTCCCCTCAAATTCGAAGAATTTGAAAAGATGATGGATCAGACAATTTTTGTGAGCGCCACGCCGAGTGACTATGAATTAGAAAAGAGCGGGGGTATTATTGTAGAACAGATAATCCGGCCGACGGGGTTGCTGGATCCGGAAATTTTCGTCCGTCCCGTTAAGAATCAAATTGACGATCTCGTACATGAAATTCGTGAATGCGCCAAGAAGGACGAACGCGTCTTAGTGACAACCCTCACGAAGCGAATGGCCGAAGATCTAACGGAATACCTGATGAATCTGAAGATTCGAGTTCGTTACATGCATTCTGAGGTGGATACACTTGAGCGTGTAGATATTTTGCGTGAATTGCGGTTAGGACATTTTGATGTACTGGTTGGAATTAATCTTTTGCGTGAGGGACTTGATTTACCGGAGGTCTCGTTGGTCGCCATATTGGATGCTGACAAAGAGGGTTTTCTTCGGAGTGAACGCTCGCTCATGCAGACCGCCGGGCGCGCGGCAAGAAATGTGGCAGGAAGGGTCCTATTCTACGCCGATAAGATTACCGACTCGATGAAGGCCGTCATGGAAGAGACAAAGCGCCGCCGCCTTCTCCAGATCGCTTACAATAAGGAACGGGGCATTACACCAACGACGGTTAAGAAGTCAAAAGAGCAGATCATGCGCTCGACGTCGGTTGCGGATTATTTTACCTACAAAGAGTCACCGGTCATGATCGCGGCCGAAAAAGCCAACGATTATAATACCATGATGGATTCAGGTGACAAAGCTGCTGTTATCCAGAAACTGAAATCTGAGATGCTGTCTGCGGTTAAGAGTCTGGAGTTCGAACGCGCTGCATTTTTGCGCGACGAAATCATGAAATTAGAAAAGTAGTCTGCTGAAACCTTTTTAAGCCCGCCTCGTAGTCAAGACCATCCAGCCCTTATTTCACGAAAGGACATTTAATGCCCAAGTTTGTTACGATACTTTATTTATTCCTTTGTTTGACCGTTGCCTGCGATGAAAGATCCGGAAATCCGGGAAGTAAGGATGTCGAAGAAATTGTTTTTGAACCCTGTATTTCGGATAAACTTGATACGTTAAGTACGTCATCGCTTGCACTACAAAATGTAGACTCCGCCTTGGTGGATACAGCCGTGGCCAGGTTTTCACGGCTTGGTAATGTTCATAGTTTGGTCATCGTAAAGAATGGTTATATCGTTTCGGAAAACTATTTCAATGGTTTTGGGGCAAGCGATACCCACTACATGGCCTCCGCAACAAAGAGTGTAACTTCCCTTGTCACCGGCATTGCAATTGATCGGGGCTTCATCGAAGATGTCGATGTCCGACTGGATGCTGCTTTTCCTGAATTTTATGATTCGGTTGACGTCCGAAAAAGAGCGATAACGCTCCGCCACCTTCTGACGATGAGCTCCGGTCTCGAGTGGTTCGAGGGCTCTACTTCGATTTACGGGAACGCTATGAAGTGGGCGATCCAGCAATTTCCGTTGGTCTTTGAACCTGGTTCAAAATGGCGATACAGTAGTGCCGATCTTCATTTGGTATCCGGCGTATTCACAAAAAATACAAAACAGACACTAAAGGAGTTTGGAACAAAGTATTTGTTCAATCCTCTCGGGATCGTATCGTTTAATTGGTGGCCGGACCGCTTTGGTTATACAACCGGTTCCACATTAATGGAATTGTCGCCTCGGTCAATGGCAAAACTAGGACTCATGGTTGCACGGGACGGATGTTATGGAGGCAAACGAATTGTATCTTCGGATTGGATAGCCAAGTCAACGACCGGGTACCTCGACACGCCTGTGATCTATTCCCGCGGCGGCAAGTACGGTTTTGGATGGTGGATCAACAAGTTTCGAAATTACAAAGTAGTAATGGCGCAGGGTTCAGGGTGTCAGGGAATTTATGTGATTAAGGATCTGGATCTCGTGGTAGTTTTTATGGCGAATATGAGTGATAATAACTTCACGACGATTCAAGATATTGTCGCCAGCAACATTATTGTAGCCTGTGACCCCAACGCCTTGCCGACCAAAAATAAATAAGAAAAAGCGTTCACTTGTGAAATATTATGCTATATTCCCGCCGTGAATGAATTTTCTTCACGCCATGTAATATAGAAAGACTTCATGAGTACATTTCATGACTACGCGATTGAACCGTCGATACTCAAAGCCATTGACGATATGGGCTTCGTAACGCCATCGGAAATTCAAGCGCAGGCTCTTACCATCCTGATAAATTACGACGGTGATTTTATCGGCCAGGCCCAGACGGGAACAGGAAAAACAGCCGCATTTGGAATTCCGCTTATTCAAAACATTCAGGCCACGGATGCCAAAGTTCAGGCGATCATTCTGGCGCCGACGAGGGAACTTGCAGTACAAATCAGCGAGGAACTCAAGCGCCTGTCTAAATACAAAAAACTCAAGATTCTTCCGGTGTATGGCGGTGCTGACATTGGCGCCCAATTAAGGGCCCTTAAACAAGGCGTTCATATTGTCGTGGGTACGCCGGGCCGAATTCAAGATCATCTGCTTCGCCGTTCTCTCGACCTGACACAGATTCGCCATTTTGTTCTCGACGAGGCGGATGAGATGTTGGATCGCGGGTTTCTGGAAGAGATTGACAATATTCTAACGCATGCAGGGAAGCAGCGTCAAATTTGGTTATTTTCCGCCACGATTAGTGCAGAAATCCGTGCTATCGCCTCACGATTTATGCACGAGCCGGAAGAAATTCGTATAAAACGGAGTGCGGCGACCACGGAAAATATTGAAGAACACTACTATGTCGTCAAGCAGTCTAATAAATTGGAAGCCTTATGCCGTCTGATGGATCTTGATCCCGAGATGTACGCCATTATTTTTTGTCAGACGAAAATTCAAACCGCCAATATTGCAGAGCAGTTGGTTCAAAAGGGATTTAAGGCGGAAGCAATACATGGTGATATGAGCCAGCAGCAGCGCGAACAAGTTATGCGGAAATTTAAGTCCAAAGGCATCCGGCTTCTCGTTGCTACGGACGTTGCCGCCCGCGGGATCGATGTGAATGACTTGACGCACGTGATTAATTATGAATTGCCGCAACAGATTGAGGGTTATATCCATCGCATTGGCCGAACCGGTCGCGCCGG
>JANNSF010000062.1:0-2759 GCA_031402315.1 bacterium
AATTAAAACAATGCCATTAAGTACAGCAACGCCAAACAAAGCAATAAATCCAACACCTGCGCTTATACTGAAAGGCAAACCCCGAACGGCAAGCGCAAGCACTCCGCCAATGGCAGAAAGAGGAATAGCCGAGTAAATGAGTAAACTATGTTTGACGGAATTAAAAGCAAAGTATAACATTAGAAATATCAGCAACAGCGAAACGGGTACCGCTATACTTAATCTTTGTTTGGCTGCATTAAGATTTTCAAAAGCTCCACCATATGTTACATAGTAGCCTGAAGGAAATTTTAGTTGCGCATCAACTTTCTCTTGAAGTTCTGTGACAATCGTCTGCACATCGCGACCACGCACATTGAAGCCCACAATTATTCTACGTCTGGCATCTTCGCGTTGTATTTGATTAGGGCCATCTTTTATTTCTACGTTCGCGAGTTGATTTAAAGGCAGCTGATCTCCTGTTGGAGTTGGTATAAGTAAATTTTGTACATCACTTAAATCTTTCCGTTGTTCGCCTTCCATCCGCACGACCAGATCAAATCTTCTTTCGTCCTCGTACACTAATCCGGTGCTCTGTCCGGCAAACGCTGTGTTGATGATTCTGTTTATATCGGAAATATTCAAACCATATTGCGCTATTGCCGCGCGATTGTAATTGATTACGATTTGTGGCATCCCGGCCACAGCCTCTACATATAGATCGGCACTTCCATCAATCGTGCTCACTACATGCCCTAATTTGTTAGCATAGAATGCGAGGGTATCCAGATTTTCTCCAAATATTTTACATACCACATCCTGTCGGGCTCCAGTCATCAATTCGTTGAAGCGCATTTGCACCGGATATTGAAACCCAAACGTAACACCAGGCAAGGCTTCTAAAGCAGTACCCATTTTTTCGGCAAGCTCATTAAATGTGCTGGCAGAGGTCCACTCACTTTTATCCTTTAATATGATCATCAGGTCGCTTGCTTCAATTGGCATTGGATCAGTGGGAACTTCTCCGCTACCGGTTTTGCCCACTACTTTTATTACCTCTGGAAATTTTTCGAGCAATATTTTCTCAGCCTTTAAAGTGGCATCTACAGACACATTCAAATTACTTCCAGTAAGCACTCTCGTCTCCACAGCGAAATCACCTTCCTCCAGCGAAGGAATAAATTCACCACCGAGAAACGAAAAAGTTATCAAGGCGGAAGCAAATAGTGTGAGCACCAACAAGACCACCGCTTTGGGAAAGTTCAACACCTTTTGTAAAGCGGATTGATAAACCCGTTCAGTTTTTTCCATCATTTTATCTGAAATATTTTTGGTGTGTTTAAGTTTTTTACTCAAGAAAACAGAACTCATCGTGGGAATGTAAGTGAGCGAAAGAATGAATGCTCCGATCAATGCAAACGCAACGGTTTGAGCCATGGGCTTAAACATTTTACCTTCAATTCCTTGCAAACTAAAGATGGGTAAATAGACAATCAGGATAATGATTTGACCAAACACGGCACTGTTCATCATTTTTCCTGCGGAATGGTTTACCTCAGTATCCATTTCATTTTGACTGAGGGCGTTTAATGTATTAAACTTTTTGCTATGCAGCTGGTGCATGACGGCCTCCACGATGATAACGGCACCGTCAACGATCAACCCGAAATCAAGGGCACCCAAACTCATTAAGTTTCCGCTCACGCCAAACAAGTTCATCATGATCACGGCAAAGAGCATGGCAAGAGGAATAATAGAAGCGACCAAAAGGCCTGCTCGAAAATTTCCCAGAAACAGAACCAGCACAAATACAACGATCAAAGCACCTTCCATCAAATTGGTTTCAACGGTGCCGATAGCATTATTTACCATTTTGGTTCTGTCTAAGAAGGGTTCTATCTCAACACCTTCTGGTAAGATTTTTTTTATTTGTTCAATTCTCTCTTTTACATCTTTAATAACCTGACTGCTGTTTGCACCTTTCAACATCATCACCACAGCACCAGCTACTTCACCTTCGCCATTGTACGTCATGGCGCCATAGCGTATGGCACTACCCATTCGCACCTCCGCTACATCTTTTATAAATAATGGAGTTCCGTTTGTTGTATTTTTTACTGCTATGTTGCCAATGTCAGAAAGACTACCGATCAAGCCCTCACTTCGAATGTATAAAACCGTGGATTGCTTTTCGATGTAGGCTCCTCCGGTATTTTGATTGTTGGTTTCAAGTGCACTGAAAACATTGTTGACTGTCAGACCAAAAGATTTTAGCTTGTTCGGATCAATCGCTATTTCATATTGCTTCAGCTTGCCACCAAAACTGCTTACATCGGCTACACCCTGAACACGCAAGAGTTGTCGCCTGACAATCCAATCTTGAATCGTGCGTAGCTCTATTATGTCATATTGACTTTCATATCCTTTTTTGGCTTTCACTACATATTGATAAATTTCACCGAGGCCAGTGGTAACAGGTGCCAATACAGGTGTACCCAAGCCCTTTGGAATCTGATCTTTTACTATTTGAAGTCTTTCTGTAACCTGTTGGCGAGCCCAATACACATCAGTGTCATCGTCAAACACGATTGTAACCAAGGATAATCCGAAGCGTGAAAAACTTCTAAGTTCAATAAGGCCAGGAATATTACTGTTTACCTGCTCGATCGGAAAGGTGATGAGACGCTCAATGTCGGCAGCACCTAATGATGGAACAGAGGTGATAACGAGTACCTGATTGTTGGTGATATCGGGTACGGCATCAATTGGAAGTTGAGTGA
>JANNSF010000063.1:0-2715 GCA_031402315.1 bacterium
GGGTCCATCCGGATCGGTTTACGGACTGGAACGTTCTTCAAGATTTCTCGACTTTGCGAAGGCAAAGGTAGTTGAACGAGGGCTCCATCATGTCCGATTTGCCGAATTGGATCTCATGACGGACGATTGGGACACCGACAATTTTGACTCGGTTTGGTGCCGATGGGTAGCCTCATTTGTCTCGTCACCGGAATTATTGGTTTCAAACATATCCGCTTCACTCAAACCAGGCGGATCGGTAATATTTCACGAATACGCGGACTACAGGACGTGGCGATTTGCCCCGCGACGACCAGTGCTTGAGGACTTCGTGATTCGTGTCATGAGCAGTTGGAGGGAATCCGGCGGTGAACCGGATGCAGCGCTTAGTCTGCTGTCGTTATTATCGAATTCGGGTTTCAAGATCCGCCACGTTCAGCCACTGGTTTTTTCCGTTGCACCACACGATTTCTTATGGCAGTGGCCCGCGGCATTTGTCAAGTCCAATGTCAATCGACTACTGGAACTTGCACAAGCGGATGCTTCCTGGGTTCATGAAGTTCAGCAAGAGTTTGCAGCGGCTGAGGCGGATCCCTCAACTCTAATGATTACCCCGATGGTTCTTGAAATCATTGCAGAGCTATAACAGTACCAATGTTCGGAAATTTATGTCGATTTAAGATCCGGGCTGAGGCAAGTCTTTTTTGAGAAAAATGCAACTTAGCGCTGTTATGCCCCCGAAGGTGCAAAGAAGCCATCCCTGCCATACTTCTTCAAAGTTCGGTAGTGAGAAATAACCGCCTGCTTAAAAGTAGCATGATGATTATAACGAACGCCATGTTTAGCCGCGACGTCTCGGACAATCGTACTGATCGCCGGATAGTGAATACTGCAGACTTTAGGAAACAGATGATGTTCTATTTGAAAATTTAGTCCGCCGACATACCAGGTGAGAAATTTATTGTCTCGTCCAAAATCGGACGTGGTCTCCATTTCATGCACCATCCACCCATTCTCCATAGCCCCTTCTGCATTGGCCTTAGGGTGCTGGGTTTCCTCGACCACGTGAGCTAATTGGAAAATAATACCCAGAATAAATCCTCCGGTCGCTTGCATAGCCACGTAACCGATGACAAATTGCCACCATGCCAGATCCAATACCATCCACGGAATCACTATCGTATACGCGTAGAATATTGATTTCATTACTATAAGTGTAATGACTTCAGAAAAAGGATGTTTTTTGTTTTTGAACGGTCCGAGATCGCGTTGCAAAAAATATTTATAGTCTTTGACAAAAGCCCAGAAGAGGGTTGAAAAAGCGTACGTTAGAAACGCATAATGATGTTGAAAGCGATGAATTTTAAGAAGTTTAGATCTTGGGGACAAACGCAATAGCGGAGAAACTTCGAGATCTTCATCAATACCGTGAATATTGGTGTAGGTGTGGTGTATAATATTATGCGTTAGAGTCCACATGTATCCGCTGGCGCCCATCAAATCAAACGTGAGTCCGATCACCTTGTTAACAACGGGCTTCGACGAATAGGCGCCATGAAGAGCATCGTGCGCGACACAAAAACCAATACCCGCCAATCCGGTTCCCATTAAAACCGCCAACCCTAACATGGTCAAAGGACTGAATTGATTGCTAAGTATAAGACCGTAGGGAATAAAGTACAGACCAAGGACGCTAAGGGTTTTCAAAACCATAAGAGCATTCGCCTTGTCGGAGATCCGTTTTGTTTCAAAATACTCCGCGACGCGACTTTTTAGTTCATCCACAAATACACCATCAACGCCGGTTGCGAATGTAACCTTGGTCATGGGTTTTGAATACTCTTTTGTCATGCTCGTCATAAATAAAATTTTATAGTTTAATTCGTGAGTAACCTAATGCTTAAATATAGGGTGTGCCGAGGAGGATATCAATCAGTTTTGAGATTCAATACTCTATGGTCGTATGATCAATTTTCCCATGTGCCTATTCTCCGACATCTTAAGGAAAGCGCTTCGCACATCGGCCAGAGCAAAAACACCGTCGATAATAGGCTGAACATGATTGTTTTCAAAAAAATCCAGCATACCCTTAAAATCTTCGGCCGTTCCCATCGTTGTCCCTTGCAGTGTAATTTGCTTCCAAAATATTTTCCGAAGATCCAGCCCATTAGGGTTTCCCGCTGTTGCACCGTAGCTGATGAGTCGACCGCCTGCACTCAAGACATCGGTCAATCCCGAAAATCCCGGGCCTCCCGTTCCATCGATGATCAGATCGATACCTCCGGATTCTTGTAATAATTTCTTAGAAAATCCCTCTTCATGATAGAGGGCTCCACCGCTCGCACCCATTTTTTTTGCTTGCTTGATTTTTTCCTCCGTTCCCGAGGTGACCCAAACATCGGCTCCGAGTGCCGTAGCCATTTGCATGGCCATGGTCGCCACACCGCCCCCGATACCGGTTATCAAAATTTTATCTGTTCGGGTCGCGAACCCTTGCGTAAAGAGCGCGCGGTACGCGGTAAGAGCCGCCAGCGGGAGAGCGGCCGCTTCTTCTTCGCTCAAATAGTCCGGTTTCCTATACAGCTGTTCCACGGGCACACACACATATTCCGCAAGCCCTCCATTATCGGGCATTCCTAAAATCTTAAAGTCCGCTCCTTGTGCTTTAGCCGAGTCGCCCCACTGATAGGCCGGATTAATAACAACGGTCTTACCAACCCAAATTTCATCTTCGGG
>JANNSF010000064.1:0-2016 GCA_031402315.1 bacterium
TCACCTCTTAAGTCCAGTGAGGAGGCGCCCGTCAAATTAATATCCAAATTGCGGGCAGAAAATTCTCCTTCTCCCATAACTGCCCCAAGAAATTTAATTTCCATTTCCTCTTCATCAAACCCACGAATATCCACTTTACCGGCTCCACGTACATTCAGTGCCGTAAGACTAGGCGTGATAATCGTTATTCTTAGATCGTCCTCGTCTAATAAATTACCTTTCCAAAAAAACTTGCGGTCGTCATCGTAGTCTATCACTAATGTTTCTCCATCCATGTAAACATTATAATGTTTTTTAGTTGCATCATTACCTTCCATTCTCACAGAATAGGAGTTGCCTTGGCGAATGGTAGCTTTGAATATTCCGTTTAAGTCAACGCTGTTAAAATCTTGCAGCCCGAATTGATCTTTACTGTCCAAGCCTGCGTCTGTAGGAGCATTGCTGGCATTGTCAGTATTTTCATTTTCGCTTTCTGCAACGGGGCAGCTTACGCATTCACAACCTTTTTCTGTCATTTTCCAGGTTTGAGTTTCAAAATTGAGATCCCAGAACCGACTTCCCTGGCCGTGGAGAATATTTGTATCAATCATTCGCCAAAGCGGTGCATCTACAATAAAAGGTTGGTTATAGGGTATGAATAAATCCATATCCAATCGTTGCGCTCTGAACTTAGCATCTTTATTGAAGATGATATTAGAATCAAAAGAGATAATGCTATCCGATTGACTTACCTCATAACTTACCATCTGTGCATTTTCTGCTGCAATTTGTCGGGTAGCACCTTGTGCTTCAAAATGCTGAACTAGTTTGATTTCTTTTCCATCATAGCCCTTCAGCCTTAAGGAAGTCACATCGTAATCGTCAAGACCAACTTCGTTTATTTTAAGCAATGGGATACTTCCATTCAGGGCAAACACTTTCTCCACTTTGTGTTCACCTTCCTCTTTGAAGGAGTACACAAATTGCGGGATGCTGAAACTCAAAACGGCTACACTTATAAAGAAGATGACAAACATTGTCCAGCCCACCATGGGATTAAAAGCTACACGCTTGCCAATAATGGAACCCCCAATCAATAGGATAAACATGGAAGGAATGAATGCAGCGAGGAATGCAAAAACTAAAGTCCAGGCTGGGAAAGCATTTCGCATGGCTTCCAAAGGCATACTCATACCGCTGACATGAAGATCGCCCCACAGTGGCACGGAACCCACAGAGAATAATCCAATAACAACTCCGCCTGCCAGGATCAACGAAAGAATAAGAGCTAAGCCCACCAATAGAATGACAATGCCTATAGCTATACGTAAGATATCAATTGCAACGTTGAAGAGCGGGCCTAGTATTTTCACCACTCCTGTTAAGATGGCGGCAATAGCACGGAAGGGAAACAAAATAATTTTTGCAAGTGTGCTTTCTTCTTGTTCCTCTTTTTCATTCAGACTTTTCTTTACACTTGATTCAATATTCGAGAGTGTTACAGCTTCGCCCTGCATTTGCATTTTTTCAGTCAGCGTTTTGGCTTCTGGTAAAGCAATCCACAACACGATGTACATGATGAATCCAAGCCCGCCCAGGAAAGCGAAAATCACAAATAACAACCTGATCAATGTGATATCGGCACCAAAGAAAGCGGCTACACCACTCGCTACGCCACCCAAAACTTTTTTCTCGCTGGTGTCGCGGAACATTTTCTTTACTGTAGGTTCATCCTCCAGTTCTGTTGAGGCCGGCAGCACGATCCAGAAAATGATGTAGACTAAAAGCAATCCTCCATAACTTCCTAACACAAGTAGCGCAAACAATAACCGTGGCCAGATAGGATCTATATTAAAATAATGACCAAGACCCGCACACACACCGCCTACAATCTTTCGCTTTTGATCGCGGAATAGTTTTTTGTTTGCTGTGGTTTTTCCTGAAGAACTAAATGATCCTGTCTTTTGGCTTTGTTCTTGCCTTGCGGATTCGCCTGCCGGTATATCTTGTTCTTCGGCAGCTTTGAAATCGTTGACA
>JANNSF010000065.1:0-10539 GCA_031402315.1 bacterium
CGCTGAAAGAGGGAGGGGCCGGTCGTGTAATTGTCTTGGCCGCCGCCAGGCCAATTTGGAAATTGGAAAATAGTTGAAACTTTTTTGCGGTATATCCGTTTAGACATAAAAAAGACCCGTTTTGGCAATCCGAAAATCCCTCTCCTCCTCATAGTGAGCCTCGCTTTCGCAAATTGCGGAGCGGGGCTTTTTTATCGAATCATAAACCGATGAAAAACAGGGTATTTGACCCTTTTTCTCCGACTCAAGATGAGAGGGAATTACCTTGAATTGTTTTCGTTGTAAGAGTATCTTAATTGCAGAAAAAGGAGATTCATGAATATATCCTCTCAGACAAATTCCGATCAATTCAAACGTGAGTTTGAAGAATTTCTCAAGGAAAAATACGGAGCGAATCCGGAACAAGATTCGTCCGGAACTAAATCGGGTGCGGCGTCGCAAAGTGATGTGCCCGACTCCAATTTTGAGATGAAACCGGAAGAATTGGAAACCTACCTCAACAAATTTGTGGAGTGCCAGGAAGAAGCGATTGAAATCATTGCGACGAAAATTGCGACGCATTATAACCGTATGAAATTGGAAGACACGCTTACCGAGGAGCAGCGACTGATCGGCAACATAAAGAGTAATGTACTTCTGATTGGACCGACCGGAGTGGGTAAGACGTATATTGTCAAATTGATTGCCAATAAGATTGGCGTTCCCTTCGTAAAAGGCGATGCTACAAAATTCAGCGAGACCGGTTACGTAGGCGGTGACGTGGAGGATCTCATTCGCGATCTTGTTCGAGAAGCCGATGGCGACATTAAGAGAGCCGAATACGGCATTGTCTACCTTGACGAAATTGATAAGATAGCATCGTCGTCGAATTCGCGCGGAATTGACGTGTCGCGTACCGGTGTGCAAAGGAATTTGTTAAAGTTGATGGAGGAATCCGAAGTTGATTTGCGTGTACCCCATGATATGGCGTCGCAAATGGAAGCCGCGATGGAGGCTCAGAAGACCGGGAAAGTTCAACGAAAGAAAGTCAATACGAAAAACATCCTATTCGTAATGAGCGGCGCGTTTGCCGGTATTGATGATATTATTCGTAAGAGGCTCCAACAAAACAAAATCGGTTTTAATTCCGAGGTGATTGATACAAAAAATCGTTCTGATTATTTTAAGCAAATCAAAACGGAGGATTTGTCGGAGTTTGGATTCGAATCGGAGTTTATTGGTAGATTGCCCGTCTTGGCGGTTCTCAATGAGTTGACGGTCGATGCTCTTTTCAATATCTTGAAAAATCCAAACAGCAGCGTTATCGTTAGCAAGAAACGTGATTTTATGGCGTACGGGATTCAAATAGAATTTGATGACGAAGCCATGAGAATTCTGGCGGAGCGCGCGCATAACCAAAAGACGGGAGCACGCGGGCTTGTCAATATTATTGAAAATGTACTGATCAAGTTCGAGAAAAAACTACCCAGCACACAGATCAAAAAATTTCGCGTTACAAAAGATGTCGTTTTGCAGCCTGAGATTGAATTAAGCCGGCTCCTGACTTACCATTCCATGAAAGAGTTTCAGCAGAATTTTCTTGCCGCGCACGGTATAGTATTTGAATTTTCAGACAAGGCAATTCACCGAATCAACGAGGCTGCTCAATCGAACCGAAGCACTTTCAATAGCGTGGCCATGGATCTCTTTAAGGATTACGAATACGGACTCAAACTCGCAAAGAAGCAACATTTTTTCGTGGATGACGCGGTTATTGAAAATCCAAAGGGATATCTCGACGATCTGATTAAGAAGTCTTACACGGAAAAATAACCCGGGATAAAGTCATGCGGAGCGTAGTCATTGTAAGCGGTGTTAGAACACCATATATCAAGGCCGGTACTCTATTTAACTCGTTTACCGCCGTTGACCTCGGAAAGTTGGCCATGCGGGAACTGATGAATAAAGCCAACTTGGATGGCGAGATCGTCGACGAAGTGATCGTCGGAAATATCGGGAATCCTCCGGAAGCCACTAATGTTGCGAGGATCATTGCTCTGGAAGCAGGAATACCACGCCGCGTGCCCGCGTTCACAGTCCAGCGTAATTGCGCCAGCGGTATGCAAGCCATCGCGGATGCTTATTTGCGCATTGCAACCGGGGAGTCAGAAATAATCATTGCGGGTGGCGTCGAATCCATGTCCAAAATACCGCTCTTGTTTTCCGAGCGTGCAACGAAAAAATTCACCAATGTCTTTAAAGCCCGGTCGATGGGACAGCGCGTCGGCGCCTTTGCTAGTTTTCGCCCATCGGACTTTTCTCCTGTCATTGGGCTACTCTTGGGATTGACCGACGGATTCTGCGGTCTCAATATGGGGGAAACGGCGGAAGTTTTAGCAAAAGAATATGGCTTGACCCGAAAGGAACAGGACGAGTTTGCTTTGCTTAGCCATCGGCGTGCCGAAGCGGCAACGGCAAACGGAGTTCTAAAAGAAGAAACGATGTCGATATATCTGCCCAAAGATTATAAGACGGTCGTGGATGAAGACAACGGGATTCGAAAAAATCAGACGATGGAAGCGTTGGGCAAACTCAAACCGGCGTTTGACCGAAAGTTCGGTACGGTCACGGCAGGGAACTCAAGCCAAATCACGGACGGCGCTGCTTTTGTACTGGTCATGTCCGAAGAAAAAGCGAAAGCCATGGGGTATGATGTTTTGGGTACGATTCGTTCGTACGGTTTTGCCGGACTTGATCCTGAGCGCATGGGACTTGGTCCCGTTTATTCCACACCGGTGGCGCTCAAACGTGCAGGCCTTACGTTGAAGCAAATGGATCGAATTGAAATGAATGAAGCGTTTGCGGCGCAGGTGATGGCCAATGAGCGTTGTTTTGCGTCGAAAAAGTTTGCGCAAGAAAAGCTTGGCATGACTGAAGCTATTGGTGAAATTGACCGTGACAAGATGAACGTAAATGGAGGGGCTATTGCGCTGGGTCATCCGGTGGGCTCTTCCGCAACACGTCTGGTTCTCACCGTCCTTCATGAACTTAAACGAAAGAATTTGCAATTTGGTTTAGCGACGCTTTGCATTGGCGGTGGCCAGGGCGGTGCAATGATCCTTGAGAGAAAGTAGACTTGTTAATAAATAGAATTTCCGGTTCAATCCGTCATGCTTAGTCGTGAAGAACTAACTCGCTATCACCGTCACCTTATTCTAAAAGATTTTGGACGTCCGGCACAAGACAAATTGAAGTCTTCGCGCGTGCTCGTGATCGGCGCGGGTGGCCTGGGCTGTCCATGCTTGTTATACCTCACTGCGGCGGGAGTGGGGAGAATTGGCATCGTCGATTTTGATACGGTGGATGTAAGTAATTTGCAGCGACAGATTCTGTTTACGATCGCCGATCTTGGAAAGAACAAATCAGAAGCGGCGGCCGAACACTTGCGATTACTCAATCCATGGGTCGAATTTGATTTATACCCTATTCAAATCACTTCTGAGAACGCGGAAAAAATAATTTCAAATTACGATGTGGTTGTCGATGGCAGTGACAATTTCCCGACACGCTATTTGGTTAACGATGCGTGCGTCTTTCAGAATAAGCCTTTGGTGTACGGCTCGATATTTCGTTTTGAAGGCCAAGCGAGTGTGTTTAATTATGAAACGACATTCGGCCGTGGTCCGAACTATCGCGATTTATTTCCGACCCCGCCCGTTCCAGGTACGGTGCCGTCCTGTTCGGAAGCAGGTGTTCTAGGGGTTTTGCCGGGTGTGATTGGCAGTCTGCAGGCCAATGAAGCGATAAAGATTATTACAGGCACCGGCAGTCCGCTATCCGGGAAACTATACTTGTGGGACGCCCTAACCATGGAATCCAGAGTTTTGAATTTTGAAGGCGATGATGAAAATCCGCTGACCGGGAAAAATCCAACGATAAAAACATTGATCGACTACGAAAAATTCTGCGGCCTAAATACATCGGAACATACTATGAAGGAAATATCGCCAAAGGCGTTGAAAACACTTCTCGATGAAAAAGCCGATATTCAGATCATTGACGTGCGAGAAAGTACGGAATATGAAATCTGTAATTTAGGCGGAGAATTAATTCCGTTAGGCCTAATAAAACTGCGTCTGGAAAAGATTTCGAAAATCAAGCCCGTCGTGATATATTGCAAAATGGGCGGCCGCAGTGCTCAAGCCATTAAAATACTGGAGTCACACGGATTTGACAACCTCATGAATTTGCGCGGGGGACTCTTGGCGTATATCGACGAGGTTGATCCCAAGCTTACCAAGTACTAATATTATTTTCGCAGGGCGTTCAAAATTCGAGCCGGTGGCATTATGGCTTGTCCCTCGGCATGAAGGGCATTAATTCGTCGCACGACGTCCATACCCTCAATGACCTTTCCAAATGCAGCGAAACCTTGCCCGTCGGGGTTCCGATGGCCGCCAAAATCCAATTCCGGCTGCAATCCGATACAAATGAAAAAAGAAAACGTGGCGGAATTAGGTTCTGATCGAGCCATCGAAAGGGTGCCGTCTTCGTGACGAAGACCGGTCTTATTGGTTCTCTCAATTTCGATTGGATCGAAGCTGTCATTTTCCCGCCATGGATGAATGGTGGCCTGAATGACTTGTATCTTGACAGGGTTTGACCCCTGATTTTCAGGGCGAACGGTTCGGTAAAACGACCCTCCTCTAAAATGACCCCCGTCAATGTATTTCAGAAAATTAGCAACGGTGAGTGGGGCTTTATCCGCATAGAGCTCGGCCGTAATATCGCCAACCTCGGTAATAAATTTTACAACGACCGTTTTATCTTGAGAAAAGGAAGGCAATCCAAAAATTCCAGTAATAAAAACCATCCAAATAAAGATTTTCGTGTAGTTCATAACAGCCCTTAGAAGGATTTAATGGTCGGTCACAATTCCGCAATATGTAAGCGTTTGTACGATGAAATCAAGCATCTCCGGTAAACGGGCATGATAATTGTACAAGATTCAACTTGCAATAGCAAAGGCTTGCGAACAAATTGATAATCCTGCGAGCGAAATCTGCCATAGCGTGATTCAAAAAACTCGAGATGCGCTAAAACCCATCAAAGTGGACGATGAGTCAATCACGGATTCGACGGCCCGCCATGGCCGCCGATTTTACATCCTGCAGAGTCGGCGGTTTTGTTTGTCATATTAGGATTCAATTTTGTGAATTCGCTTATTTGCCAAAGACAAATATTTTAATGGGTCGGCAATTTTAGAATCCGACTGGACAACGATCAATTCAGCACGTTTTCCACTCTCTACGCTTCCCAAAAACTGTTCAAAGCCTAACGCCTTAGCTCCGTTAATCGTTGCGATACCGAGGAGGGCGTCCTCCTTTAGCCATGGGTTTTGTTTTTGAAGAAAGGCCATTTCATTCCACAGATTTAAGTCATCGTTGCTGGCAAGACTGTCGGTTCCTAGCGCGACGTTAATTCCTGCATCCAGATATTTTCTTAAAGGCGCGGTGCCGCCGACGTTAATTTTCACATTGCTCCTCGGACACAAGCCAATTGAAACTCCACGGGCCTTTAATAGTGCAAGGTCTTCGTTGTCAGTATGGACGAGATGGATGGCGAGCATTTTGCCATGGAGCAAATTCAGTCGATCCAGATATTGTGTCGGTGTGGAATTTGGGATTTCCCATTCTGTATCCCATCGTCCTATTTTTTCGATCATTGCTTTCATTTTACCATCGCCGTATTGCAGAAAGCGTAATTCATCCTTTGATTCAGACAGATGAATGGTTGTCACATGATGATTATCGCGAACAAAATTTCCAACTTGCTCTAGGAGGGGTTTCGACACCGAGTAGGGTGCGTGGGAACAGAGGGTTTGGCGTATACGTGGTTCTAAATCACGTGAAATTCTCGGCAGAAATTCCTGGTACTTAACCTCAATAAGTGATTTTTGGAAGCCCGTCACTTCGTTGAATACAACAGCCCACAGGGCAGAGTCTTTGAGCAGAGGCAAGGATACGCCGGAATTATTGGCAATGTCACCAATCGCAACCGTACCGCATGCCTCCAATTGACGAACGGCATTTTCGCAGGAAGACTTTATTTCCTCGTCGGAGTATTTGAACCTACCGGTAATGGCTTCAAATACCCAATCGGCGAAGTCAAGCCCTTCCGGAATGGCGCCACGCATCATGGACAGCTCGAGATGGGTATGGACATTCACGAGTCCGGGCATCAGGATTGAGTTTTCATGCGGAATGATTTTTGCATCCGGATGGTTTTCGAGGAGAGTTTTGGCCGAACCAAAATTCAAGATCACCCCATCACGAACAAGGACGGCTCCGTTTGAAATGGGCGGAGATGTAATTGGCAGAAGCCATTGCGCGGTGTGAAGTATCTGCATTGGCTAGTGGGGAAATTCAATCATGGGCTTACTATTCCATAGGCATCACGAAGGAAACGCGCTATTCCATTTTTTTCTTTTTAGACTCGATGCCTTTGAACATCATGTAGGTTCCAAATAGTGCGGATGCCATTCCCAACAGAAAAAAAATAATATCCCGTTTCCGATAGGTACTGACGCAATTAAATGCGGTCAGTGTTCCTATAAAAACCAAAGTCAGCCCAAAGAAAAATTTCTTTGTAAAGTGCATTAAATTTCAATTTTCCGCGTATTGCGTAGTTTTGAAATGTTACGTTTTGCCTGAGAAATTGATTTTGGTCGGACCATCAGATAGCGCTGGGTATAACATGTCGTCCAACATCCCTCACACTGTTTGTATTCGTCAATCCGTTTTTTATATTCGTACCCGGAGTAGATATCGGTGAGTTTTTCGCGGAAAACATTGCCGATTGGATTTCCCTTACACATGTGTACATCACCGTTTTCCATGATCGTCGTGCGTGTGGAAAGATAAGGCGATTCGACGAAGGGGCACCAACCTAAATTGGGATTATCGACGTACGGCTTAATTCCGGCAATGAACGAGTCCAAATTCATCACGTCGGGATTGTGGGTTAGAAATGTTATCAATCGATCCAGTTTAGGCCCCGGTTGAATAACCATGTCGTCGTTGTGCCGTGTTGAAAAAGTCAGGGTATGATACATTCCGACTGTGGATTTCCACCCGAGGTTCTTTACATGCGAAATAATATCGGGAACTTGCCCCATATTCACTTCGCTAATGACGGTATTCGCGTAGAGTAAAGAGCGTTTCCCATTCTGAGTTTGTATCTCTCTGCGCAGGGTCGAAAGATGTTTCATATTTTCGGAAACGACTTTGTCGTAATCTTTACAGCCTCGTAAGTCATCGCCGATCTCGCCGAATCCGTCAAACGAGGTTTGGATATTCATGCCTCGCTCAAAACAAACACGCGCGGCGGGCTCGATGTTTTCCCACTTATTGTAAAGTCCGGTCACGAGAGTGACGGCGTACTTGAAGGTTTTATGCGCTTCGATCATCATCTCCGGCAATTCATCGACGACGGTGGTTTCGCCGCCGGATATAAATCCCACGTAGGCGCCATAGTTGCGAAGATTTTCCATGACATGCGCAAAGTCTTCCACCGACATCGTATGCGTATTTTTGAAAGGGATCACACACTGACGGCATCGCTGCGTGCATTTATAAGTGATGCGTACTTCCGTGCTGGAATTAAAAGGGCGTTGGTGGGCTAAGTTATTTAGGATTTGAAGCAAAATTTCCCTCGAATGATTTATTTAATAGGATTGTCATCGGTGTCGGCTTCCGCGTCCGCTTTTTCATCCAGTTTATCGGACTGATCTTCAACCCAGTTAGCGATCTTCTTGCGATCGGCATCCGTCAGATCGGCTTCCGCGTGCATTGTTATATATATTGGCATGGGCATGTTTTTTTCATTCAGCTCGCCGGCGATTTCAGATAATTTCTTAACTTTTTTTGATACCGAATAATTCGCCCAGACCGATAGATTAAGATGACGACGCCCTTCTGTCACGTCGTGCTCGATGAGCCAGGATACGGGAGCAATTTTTGAATACCACGGCCACTTGGTTTGATAAGTATGGCAATCGTAACATGCCTTTTTCATGAGACTCATTATCTCTGTCGGAGGATTCATAGTGGACTCAAACGTATGCAGTGAATTCTCCGCAGGATTTTCATACTCAACAGGTACAAACTGAATTCCAATTAAAACGAAAAGGACGACCCATCCCAATCTCTTGACAACTTTCATTTCCAGACTCCAACGTGTTGACTTTTTCAAATTCCGGCGTATGATAATATTTTGTGGGCATAATTTCCATCAAATTTAGTAAATCGGTCTCAAATCGTTGATTTACAACTATCTTCGAAATTGCGAGTTGCAAATGTAAAAGCAATTTTAGTACATTGTATTAGACCTCCGTGACGACCTCAGACCTCGGTGCAGAGTACTTTCCTTATGATGAAGAAACACAACGGTATTTTTCCCGGTATTTTTTTCTTTTCGCTCATGATTTCTCTGCCCAATGCAGGAGAGCAAGTCATGGCGCAAGAGAACAAATTCAAGCGTATCTCGCTTGAACAAGGTCTTTCCCAAGGCACGATCAATTGTATTCTCCAGGATCGACGTGGATTTATGTGGTTTGGGGCCCAAGACGGTCTCAATATGTACGACGGGTATGATTTTACGGTCTATCGAAGAAAGCCGAATGATTCTACTTCCATATCCGGTAATTGGATTCAAGCGATGCTGGAGGACTCCTCGGGCCGCATATGGATTGGTACGCTTGGAGGAGGGCTCAACGTATTTGACCCGCGATTCAAGTCATTTGAACATTACCAAAATAGAGCATCCGTACGAAATTCTCTGCCCGATAATAATGTTTGGACGCTTTTTGAAGATGCCGGCCGGCAGTTATGGGTCGGAACGGATGCGGGTCTTTGTCGTTTTGATCCTCTGACCTATAGTTTTGAAAACTATGGAGTCGATACGATTAACCCGGCTTCTTTATCAAACCGTGTACGATCTATAGCCGTTGATTCTACAGGTCAAATGTGGGTGGGGACGAGCGAGGGTCTAACCGCCTTCGATAAATCCGCTAAGCGTTTCGCGCGATTTCCGGATAATCCGTTTCATCCGAATACCTTTTCGAGAGGTGCCATTGTGTCGATTTGCGCCGATCCGGAAGGCAGCGTATGGATTGCAACCGAAAGTGGGGGATTGGACCGGCTTAATCATAGAACGAGAAAATTTGAACACTATCTAAACGATCCATCTCTAAAAAACTCCTTGGCGACCAATTTTGTTGAAGTTGTTTATGCGGATCGATCCGGACGCATACTCGTTGGGACACGCGACGGAGGGCTTGATATTTTTGATAAAAAAACTAAGACGTTTGAGCACCTTGCCAACGATCCCCAAAAACCGGGATCGTTGTCAAATAACGGAGTTTTGTCGATTTACGAAGACCGGTCGGGGAGGCTTTGGCTTGGGACTCGTGCTGGTTTAAATCTATACGATGCCAACGCAAAAAAAATTGAACGTTATCAAAATGTTCCGGGTGATCCCTTATCACTTTCCCATAATCGCGTATGGCCTATCGTTGAAGATCGGCACGGGCGAATCTGGATAGGAACCGATGGAGGCGGACTTAATGTATTTGATAAAAAAACTAACACATTCAGTCACTTCAAAAATAATCCAAAAATTCCATCGTCTCTGTCCGAAGGGCGTGTTTCAGCAATTTGTGAAGATCATCAGGGCCGGATGTGGATCGGTACCGAAGGCGGTCTCAATCTTTTTGATCCTGCCACGACGTCGTTTGAACATTTTAGGAATGATCCCAAGAATCCTTCTAGTTTAATCAGTAATTTCATTTTGTGTATTTACGAAGATCATCTTCATCGGCTTTGGGTTGGCACGCGGGGTGGTGGAATAAGTCTATTTGATGTTCAAAATAAGAAGTTTGAAAACTATAAGAACGATCCGCAAAATCCCTTATCTTTGCCGAATAATACCGTTCTTGTGATCTATGAAGATCCGTCCGAGAGGCTTTGGGTTGGTACGCGTGGCGGTGGATTAAGCCTATTTGATGTTCAGAACAAGAAATTCGAGTCGTATAAGAACGATCCACAAAATCCATTGTCCATATCCCATGGTAGTGTCAGTTCGATTTTGCAGGATCGTTTCGGGCGACTTTGGGTGGGAACCTATAGCGGGCTCTGCCTTTTTAATCTCAATACAAAGTCTTTCCTGGTTTACCGAGAGAGTGAAGGACTGCCTAACGACGTTATCTATGGTATCTTAGAAGATGCCCAGGGTCGACTCTGGATGAGTACCAATAATGGTATCGCACGATTTTCACCGCCCTCCCATTTCACGGATAGCCGACCCAATGGCGTTTTTCGAAATTATGATGTTACGGATGGTTTGCAGGGTAATGAATTTAATATGTACGCTTACCATAAGGGCAAAAACGGAACAATGTATTTTGGCGGGACGAATGGATTCAATATTTTTCATCCGGACAGCATTCGTGATGATGAAAATGTTGCACCCATTGTCTTTACGGGCCTCAATGTATTTAAC
>JANNSF010000066.1:0-13496 GCA_031402315.1 bacterium
AAAGTTCTGGCCAAAGCGCTGGCACCCAGCATCCAAGTAAATGCCATCGCACCGGGAACAATAATTATCCCTAATGAGGAGGTCTTGACGGAGCACTTTCCATCGGTTGATAAAATTCCGCTGTCTAAGTACGGAAAACCATCGGATATCTCCGATATGGTTGTTTTCCTCGCGACGAAGTCAGAATACATGACAGGGCAGGTGATTCGAATAGACGGTGGAGTCACCATTTGAGAATCGGCTGACTTGCTAATAAGTCTATCACGCCCCGATCATGAGATTGGCGAGATGTACTAGAAACTGTTACAGGAGGTCTTTTAGCGCTTCTTCTCCTCGGACTTTGCTTTATTGTAACGGGCGTAAAATTCTTGCAGATATTGGTTCACTATTTCCCGGTCACGGATAATTAAGAAATTATCGTCGTTCTTCTCGTTCGCGTTTTTACTGAAATTGAACGAGCCTGTTATGACGATTGGTACATCGTTCTTGTCCGGATTCTCAGCGTCGATGAGAATGTATTTGTGGTGAAGATCGTTGTCTTCGAAAGCCATAAACGCTTTGGCGGCAATGTTCCACGGTCTTTTCGATTTCTTATTTTGAGTCATAGCATTATAGAGTGTCCAATCGCCCCGGGCGAGTGAATTATCAAAAACACCCATTACATCAATATTTTCTTTTTCAAATTTTTCTTGAATCGCAGCGCTTATTTCGATGTCTTCGCTAAATGAAAACGCGCAGATCTTAATATCGTGTTTTGCCTCTATGGTAATTGTGTCCGCTATCAACTGAAGAAAATTCCGACGCGTTTTTTCCTTATTCATAGGCGCAAAAAATACGGATATTTTTTTTGGTACCAGCTCTGATGAAGTTTTTAAGCCGGTTTTATATTGATGGAATTTTGCCGACGTTGTATCCGGTACCTCGCCCGAACCACCCCACATAACTTCAAACTCCTCGGTGTAAGATTTTGCGGCGGCGGAGGAGCGAAGAACCACAAGGTTTTGCATACTTATTAGTCCTGTCGGAGAGAAGTTGTAAGAACCCGTTAAGACTTCTTTCCCATCGACGATGATGAACTTGTCGTGCATTTGGGAGCTATTTCCCGGCAGTAGCTTTTTTCTATTCTTCATTAGAGGCCAGCCTTCATCATCCAAAATTGGGACGCCGTACCGTTTGAGAATCTTGCGATTGGATTCCCACAGTTCTGATTTATTGGCCTCATTATCAGTGACAATACGGACGCGAACTCCTCGCTCTTTTGTCTTGCACAGGGCCTGTACTACGGCCGGCGACTTGAGTTCATAGGCTGCAATATCCACAGACTTCGCGGCTCCGGCTATGGCATCGATGGCACGCTGTTCCAAATTATCAAGCGCATTAGCAAAGTTGCCGGGGAGTGCTTTTGAAGAATCTATCGTTCCTGTAAAATAAACGGTGATCTTACCGTCCATCGAATGGCGAGGATTTTCATTGAAATGAACTTGTCCGAATATAGAATTTACAAATAACGTTGTTACTAGAATTTTCAAATTACTCATGCAGAAGGGTAGTCAATTTTTACAGAGATTTCAAATCAAAAATTGAGCGAAATTTTGTTGATAAGATCATGATATGTAAGACTAATTGGCAGGTCTATTGATTTTTATGCTAAATTGTCATGTTTTGCAACCTACTATGTCATTTTTTCATGGATTTGCATGTTAAATCATTTATTTACAACAATACTTTTCTTGGTACAGTATTTGAGATGAATCAGCGATGAAATGCAATTTTATCAAATAATAACGTTATAAAGTATAAACTTAGGAGAAACTAAAATGGCAAGAGGTAAAGTAATAGGCATTGATCTCGGGACAACAAATTCCTGTGTGGCAATCTTGGAAGGCGGACAGCCTGTTGTAATTGCAAATTCTGAAGGAGGGCGGACGACGCCATCCATCGTGGGATTTGCGAAGAGCGGTGAGCGTCTAATCGGTAATCCGGCGAAACGTCAGTCCATTACGAATCCCAGAAATACAATTTTCTCGATCAAGCGTTTCATGGGACGACGTTTTGATGAAGTGACCGCTGAAAAATCACGCGTTTCGTACGAACTCACGAATGACAACAATCTTGTTCGCGTGAAAATTGACGAAAACGTTTTTTCGCCTCCTGAAATTTCTGCGATGGTTTTGCAAAAGATGAAACAGACCGCGGAAGACTATCTTGGACAACCCGTGACCGACGCGGTGATCACGGTACCGGCTTATTTTAATGACTCTCAGCGCCAGGCCACGAAGGACGCCGGTAAAATTGCCGGTCTCAATGTACTGCGCATTCTCAATGAGCCCACGGCAGCGGCTCTCGCATACGGTTTGGATAAGAAATCAAATGAAAAAATTGCCGTCTATGATTTAGGCGGAGGAACCTTTGACATTTCCGTTTTAGAAATCGGCGATGGTGTTTTTGAAGTTCTTGCAACCAATGGCGACACGCATCTTGGCGGCGATGATTTTGATGAAAAAATCATGAACTACCTCGCGGATGAATTTAAGAAAACCGAAGGAATTGATCTCCGTAAGGACATTATGGCTCTTCAGCGTCTGAAGGATTCTGCGGAAAAAGCAAAAATCGAGTTGTCGAGTTCACAACAAACTCAAATCAATTTGCCCTACATCACGGCGGTGGACAGTGTGCCGAAGCACTTAGACATCGTTTTGACGCGTTCGAAATTTGAACAAATTTGCGATGAACTCATTCAAAAAACAGTTCGCCCGGTCGAGCAAGCTATGAAGGACGCGGGTTTGCAATATTCTCAAATTGACGAAGTGATTTTGGTCGGCGGTTCGACGCGCATTCCAAAAATTCAGGAGCTCGTTCAGAAATTATTCAATAAAGAACCCCATAAAGGTGTAAATCCGGACGAAGTGGTTGCGGTGGGCGCGGCGATACAAGGCGCAGTATTAGCGGGTGAAGTGAAAGACGTCCTTCTCCTTGATGTAACGCCTTTGTCGCTCGGTATCGAGACGCTCGGCGGTGTTTTCACAAAAATGATTGAGCGCAATACGACCATTCCTACCAAGAAGAGCGAAGTTTTTTCGACAGCGTCGGATAATCAACCGTCGGTTACGATTCGTGTCGGACAAGGCGAGCGTCAGATGTTTGCGGATAATCGCGAGATTGGACGATTTGACCTGGTCGGAATTCCTCCTGCGCCGCGCGGCATTCCGCAAGTCGAAGTGACGTTTGACATTGACGCCAATGGTATCCTGCATGTAACGGCCAAGGATAAAGCGACGAATAAAGAACAGACGATCAAAATCGAATCGTCATCCGGTCTAAGCAAAGAAGAAATTGATCGTATGGTCAATACCGCAAAAGAGCATGCGGACGAAGACAAAAAACAACGTGATATGATTGAGACGAAAAATCAGGCAGAAAGTCTTTCGTATCAGACGGAAAAAAATATAAAGGAATCCGGCGACAAAATGGATGCGGCGGATAAAGGCCGTCTTGAAGCGGAATTGCAAAAGCTCAAAGATGCGATCACGTCGGATAGTCTGGACGCTATGAAGTCTGCAACCGATGCGCTCGGCGCAGTCTGGGGCGAGGTTTCGCAAAAAATGTATCAGGCGGCCAGTCAAGCTCAGGCCGAACAAGGTACAAAGGCGGGTGAGGATAGTGGTGCCGGCCAAAAAGTCGAAGAGGCCGAATACGAAGTAGTGGACGACAAGGAAAAGAAATAACTTCAAAGCGGAGAGCGCCTTATGCCAACGTACGACTTCAAATGCCCCGAAGGGCATGAATTTGAAGAGTTTCAGTCCATGAATGAGGAGCCGAAATCGGTTTGTCCCAAATGCGGAAAAGACGCGCCACGCATCTTTGGAGCGGGATCGAGCCTTGTTTTTAAGGGAACCGGATTTTATATCACGGATTATAAAAAGCCGGCCAGTGAGCCGAAAAAGGATTCGTAAGAAGCGAGTTGAGTCAATTACGTTTTTAATGAATGAGTCGAAAAGGAGAATAACAAAAATGGTCAATACCTTCAAAACTGTTTTTTTTCTGACGATACTGATGTTGCTGTTTGGTTTCATCGGCATGATGATTGGTGGAAAGTCGGGGATGCTTATTGCGATTGGCTTAGCCGGGGTTATGAATTTTATTACGTACTGGTTTAGCGACAAAATCGTCCTGAAAATGTACGGCGCTCAGGAAATTCAACCAGGAGACAATCCTCGCCTGTACAATATCGTGCAAATGCTCTCAAGTAAAGCGGGCTTACCTATGCCGCGTGTTTATATAATTCCTACCGACACAGCGAACGCCTTTGCGACGGGGCGTGATCCCGAGCATGGCGCCGTTGCGGTCACGCAAGGCATCATGGCGAGGCTAAGTGACGACGAGATGGAAGGTGTCATTGCTCACGAACTCGGCCATATTCGCAATCGCGACATTCTTATAAGTACAATTGTTGCTACGATAGCCGGTGCCATTTCCTCGCTGGCCAGTATGGCGCAATGGGCTGCGATGTTTGGCGGATTTGGAAATCGCTCCGATGATAATGAAGACCGCGGCGGGAATATCGTAACCTTAATTGTTTTGGCGATCGTCGCGCCACTTGCGGCTATGATGATTCAGCTGGCAATCTCACGCTCGCGTGAATTTTTAGCGGATCAGGCCGGCGCAGAAATCAGCGGAAAGCCGTCGGGACTTGCAAGCGCGCTCATCAAACTGGAGCAATCGAATTTGCAAATTCCTCTTCAAACCAATAATGCGACGGCCCACATGTTCATCGTCAGCCCGCTGAGCGGAAGCGGATTTGTCGGCCTTTTCCGCACACATCCATCAACGGAAGAGCGGGTCGAGAAATTGAGAAGTTATTCACAAAACCAATTGGGATATAATTTCTAAGCGTGAAGGATTTTTACAAAATACTCGGAGTTTCTGAAAACGCATCGGAGGAAGAGATAAAGTCAGCCTACAAAAAATTGGCAAAACAACATCATCCCGATAAAAATCAAGGCAATAAGAAATCCGAGGATAAATTTAAAGAAATGTCCGAAGCGTATAACCTGCTCGGTGATGCGAAAAAACGCAAAGAATACGATCAGATGCGTCGGTTTGGAGGCGGAAGAGGTTTTTCCGGTCAGGGAAATCACTCTTCGCAAGACGTGAACGATCTATTCAAGAATTTCGGATTTGGCGGGCGCCAGCAAGGCGGTGGTTCATTTAACGACCTTTTTGAAGAATTGTTTAACGGTGGAAATGCACAACCTCAAGAGCGCACTTTGGAATTAACGATTCCATTTGAAAAATCTATTTCCGGCGGAGAAGTGTCCTTTCAGGTTCAGAGTCAATCGATGAGAATCAATGTTCCGGCCGGTGTGGCGGACGGCGAGCAGATGCGTATTCAGCATCCTTCAATGGGTAATTTTTTGATCACCATCAGGATATCACCCGATAAAACTTTTGTTCGTAAGGGAAATGATATTTATTGTGAGCTGAACGTAAATTTTTTGCAAGCTGTTTCCGGAGGCGTTGTACGCGTCTCTACGGTTTATGGAAACAAGGTAGAAGTGAAAATATCGGCAGGAACGCCCGGCGGAACGATGCTAAAGCTGAACGGACTTGGTGTGAAAACGAGTCAGGGTACCGGAAATATGGTTGTTACGGTTGCGATTCAGGTTCCAAAAAACCTGAGCAAGAAACAAAAAGAGCTTCTTGATGAATTTGCGAGAAACATGAACTGGTAACCATTGCACTTGTTTATCGTATAAACAAGAAATTATCTAAATAAGGAGTTATTAAATGGAAAAAATTAGGAACTCAAGAGTCGCGGTTGGAATTTTTTTGATCATCGTGGGTCTGGTTGCCGGCGTCATTTTAACGGCTAATTTTAATATTACTAACAAAGGACGTGCAAGCGGGGATTCAGAAGAACGCGCTAAACTTGAAGAAAAAATGGCAGCGATGAAAGACTTCAGTGAAGGATTTTCGGCGGTTGCGGAATATGTAACGCCCAGTGTCGTCACGGTTGAAACGGAAAAAACTGTGCGGGTCAATTCATCTCCCTTTGGGGGTTTTGGTGACTTTTTTGGAAACGACGATCCTTTCCAGCAGTTTTTCGGCTCTCCTCACGGGCGCGGACAGCAGGAGCAAAAGCTTGCCGGTCTTGGCTCGGGAGTGATTATCAGTGAGGATGGATATATCATAACCAATAATCATGTCATCGATAACACGGATAAAATAAAAGTTACGCTATCCAACGATAAAGTCTACGATGCCAAACTAATCGGTACCGATCCCAAAACGGATTTGGCTGTCTTAAAGATTGATGAAAAAGGATTGCCCGCCGTAAAAGTTGCAAATTCTGACAAGATTCGTGTGGGCCAATGGGCCATCGCGATCGGGAATCCGTTTAGCCGTCAATTGAGCAATACGGTTACAGCGGGTATCGTAAGTGGCGTGGCGCGTTCGTCGGTTGGTTTTGATACCGACGTTGATTTTCTTCAGACGGATGCGGCCATTAATCCTGGAAATAGTGGTGGAGCGCTTGTGAACCTTAGTGGTGAATTGGTCGGAATTAATTCTGCCATCATAAGTAAGAGCGGTGGTTATGAAGGTATTGGGTTTGCCATTCCGTCGAATGTTGCAAAATCCATCATGGAACAACTCATCAAAAATGGAAAGGTATCGCGTGGCTACCTCGGCATACAGATGCAGGATATCACTAGCGATGTGGCCAAAGCGATGAGTCTGAAATCGCCGCGCGGAGCCATCATCGCGCAAGTGATGGAAGGTAGCCCGGCGGATCGCGCTCAACTCCAGCAAGGAGACGTGATTATCAAAGTGAATGGCAAAGAAATTGAAAATGGAGCGGATATTCGTAAGAATATTGTGACCAAGAAACCCGGTGCCGAGGTTGATGTTACGTTATTGCGTGACGGCAAAGAGATTTCGGTCAAAATAATCTTAGGTGAAGCGCCGAGTGAGCCTGTGGCTTTGAAGAATGACGCACCGATGGAGAAGAAAACTGCGGAACGAATCGGTATGGGTGTGACAGGAACTACACCGGAAATCGCCAACAAATATGGACTTAATGCGAAAGAAAACGGTGTTGTGGTTACCTCGATTAATCCCAACGGGCCTGCAGCACAGGGAGGCCTGCGTGAAGGCGATCTAATAAGACGGATTGGCCGCCAGGATATTAAAGGTATGAAGGATTATAATGAAGCGATGAATAAGATCGATAAGGGTGAGACGGCACTATTCCTGATCAATCGCAAAGGCACCGCGATGTATATCGCTTTTAATATCCCGAATTAAAAGCATCGGCAAGTGTAATAAAAAAAGGCATCGATGGTGCACCGGAGATGCCTTTTTTTATGGAGTTTCCAAAACGTATTTCACATGAGGAGTTTGAAGATTAAATGACAAAGTTTTTTGAAGAAGAGCCGGAAAAGAAAAAGAAACCCCAGTTACCAACGGAGCTTCCAATTATTCCCCTTCGCAACACCGTACTTTTTCCGCAGCAAATTATGCCTTTATCAATTGGCCGCGACAAAACGCTGAAATTGATCAATGAATTTGCCGAATCAAAAGGTGTGATCGGTGTTGTGGCACAAAAAGAGAGCTCTATTGAAAATCCCGGCCCGGAGGATATGTACCACTACGGCGTAGCGGCGACGATCATGCGAGTTTTCGATATGCCGGATGGCAGTAAGAGCGTCATTGTGCAAGGCATTCAGCGCATAAGGATAAAGGAATTTAAACAAGAAGAACCGTATTGGATTGCAAAAATTGAAGAACTTCACGACGTAGCCGATTCGCCAAAAGGCATGGTGGATCTGCAAATCGATGCGTTCATGATTAATATAAAGAATCTTTTCCAAAAGATGAGTGGCCTTGCACCCTATATTACAGCTGAACATACAACCTTGATACTGAATATCCAGCAAGCAAACCGGCTCTCCGATGCGGCGGTTTCGGCGCTCAACATTCCAACGTTTGAGAAGCAGGAAGTGTTGGAAACGCTTGAAATAAAGAAACGCCTTGATCGGGCGCACAAGATTTTGAATAAACTGTATCAAACGCTTGAACTTGGAAATAAAATTCAATCTGACGTGCAGGATGAGATCAGCAAAAGTCAACGTGATTACTATCTTCGTGAGCAATTAAAAGCGATCCATAAGGAGCTTGGCGAGAATGAATCCGGAAATCCGGAAATTTCTGAATTGCGTGAAAAAGTTGAAAAAGCAAAAATGCCCAAGGAGGCCCTTGAAACGGCCATGAAGGAACTTGAACGACTTGGCCGAATGTCCCCGATGGCGGCGGAGTACACCGTGTCGCGAACCTATATAGATTGGCTCCTGGACGTACCATGGAGTATCTTTACGGGGGATAATCTAAATATTTCCGATGCCCACAAGAGCCTGGATGCCGACCACTATGGCTTAGATAAAGTCAAGAAGCGTATTCTGGAATACCTCGCTGTTCGCAAGCTCAAACAAGATATGCGCGGGCCGATACTTTGTTTTGTCGGTCCTCCGGGCGTCGGGAAAACATCGCTTGGTCGCTCCATTGCGAATGCTTTAGGACGAAAATTTGTTCGCATCGCGCTCGGCGGAATTCGTGATGAGGCCGAAATTCGCGGTCACCGCCGGACTTATATCGGCTCCATGCCCGGCCGAATAGTGCAGAGTCTAAAGAAAGCCGGTTCGGCCAATCCGGTTTTTATGCTGGATGAAATAGATAAACTTGGCAATGACTTTCGCGGTGATCCTTCCAGCGCGCTGCTGGAAGTTCTTGATCCCGAGCAAAATTTTTCATTTTCCGATCACTATCTGGAAGTGCCGTTTGATCTTTCGAAAGTTTTGTTTATTGCAACGGCAAATTTGGCGGACCCGATTATCCCTGCGCTCCGTGATCGTATGGAAATAATTGAAATCGCAAGCTATACCGAAGTAGAAAAAGTTCACATCTGCGAACGTTTTATTATTCCCAAGCAAATTAAAGAACATGGGATCAAAGAAACACAACTTAAGTTCTCTCGTGAAGCGGTTCGGAAATTGATCCACGAATACACCAGGGAAGCGGGGTTACGCAATCTGGAGCGCGAAGTAGCGGCCATTTGTCGCGGTATAGCAAGAGATATTGCGGAACATAAGACCAAGAAAAAAACCATTACACCCAAGGATTTGCAAGAACATTTAGGCCGATCCAAATTTGATTCGGATGTGGCGGAGCGATTTAAGAAACCCGGTATTGTAACCGGTCTCGCTTGGACGGCAGCCGGGGGAGATATTTTGTTTATCGAGGCCACAAAAATGCGTGGCAAGGGTGCGCTTACTCTGACCGGCCAACTTGGTGATGTTATGAAAGAATCTGCCGTCGCCGCTCTGAGTCAGATTAAAGCGCAGGCTGATGAACTAGGTATTCAGGAGGATTTTGATAAAGTTGACATTCACATACACGTTCCGGCCGGAGCCATTCCTAAAGACGGACCCTCGGCTGGCATCACGATGTACACGGCGATTTACTCACTTTTGACAAATCGTATCGTTCGCCACGATGTGGCCATGACCGGTGAGATTACCTTACGGGGCACAGTTTTGCCAATTGGCGGTTTGAAAGAAAAAATATTAGCTGCCCATCGAGCCGGTATTCGAACCATCATTTTGCCGGATAAGAATGCCAAGGATTTGGACGATGTTCCAAAAGAAATTCGCAAACAATTGAGATTTATACCGGTTCATGAAGTTGCGTCTGTTGTTGAAAATGCTCTGCTGCCGGTTAACCAAAAAATCAAAACGGTCAATAATAACGGTCGTAACGGAAAACATCGTAAGAAGGTAATTGTTAAATGAAAAATCAAAAATTTCAAATTCCGATAATTATTGGAATTCTCATTCTCTTCATGGTCATCAATCCGCTCATGTTTTCGAATTCCCAGGATACGGAAATATCGTATCGGGAATTTCGGGATAAACTGTCGGCCGGCCAAATTGATGAAGTAGCCATTATGAACGACAAAATTGTCGGCCGATTGAAACTAACACCGGCCGATAGTCTGGCAATCATAGCGGCTAAAGAGGAGAGCCAGCCGGAGGCTTCCGAGCGCGTTCGAATCGGGCAACTGTTTGAAAATTCCTTTAAGAAAGATCCGCGTCAACCGTTCACGGTCACGACGTTGCCGGATGATAAGCTTGTGCAAGATCTTCAATCGGCGAAAGTGAATTACAAAGGCGTGATTGATAACAATTGGCTTGAGAATCTTTTATTGTACTGGATAGCCCCCTTATTATTATTGTTTGTTGTCTGGGGATTTATTTTCAAGCGTATGGGCGGCGGTGCTAACGTGATGAATATCGGTAAGAGTAAAGCAAAAATTTACGCCGAGGATTCTAAGACCAAAGTTACATTTGAAGATGTAGCCGGTGTAGATGAGGTCCTGGACGAGGTGCGTGAAATTGTTGATTTCTTAAAAAATCCAAAAAAATACACCAAGCTTGGAGCGAAATTACCCAAAGGCGTGCTTCTCGTTGGTCCTCCCGGAACAGGAAAAACCTTGCTCGCCAAGGCCGTTGCGGGAGAAGCGAACGTTCCGTTTTTCAGTTTGAGCGGTTCGGATTTTGTTGAAATGTTTGTTGGCGTTGGCGCCTCACGAGTTCGCGATCTTTTTGCCGAAGCAAAATCAAAAGCGCCTTGTATTATTTTTATAGATGAAATCGATGCCGTTGGCCGAAGCCGTGCAAAAGGATTTGTAATGGGTGGCCACGACGAGCGAGAAAATACGCTTAATCAGCTGCTTGTCGAAATGGATGGATTTAATACCGACAAAGGCGTCATCATTATGGGCGCGACGAATCGCCCGGATGTCCTAGATTCAGCGCTTCTGCGACCGGGCCGGTTTGATCGCCAAGTGGTGCTTGATCGTCCCGATTTGAAGGCCCGTGTGGATATTTTCAAAGTGCATACCAAGGGTATGCCTCTGGCCGAAGACCTTGATCTCAAATCGCTTGCTTCCCAAACGCCGGGATTCGCCGGAGCGGAAATCGCCAATGTGTGCAACGAGGCCTCGCTCCTGGCGTCAAGAAAGGACAAAGATCGAATTGGAAATGAAGATTTTCAAGAGGCTATCGAACGCGTGATTGGCGGACTGGAGAAGAAAAACAAAATAATCAGCCCTAAGGAACGTCAAATTGTTGCCTATCACGAATCCGGTCATGCCATCGTCGGACACTATTTGGAAAATGCGGATCCGGTTCATAAAGTTTCGATTGTTCCAAGAGGTATAGGTGCGCTCGGTTATACACTTCAAACGCCACTTGAAGACCGCTACTTGTTGACATCCGAGGAACTGATCGAACGCATGTGCAGTTTATTAGGCGGACGTGCGGCGGAAGAAATTGTCTTTAAAAAAATATCGACCGGTGCTTCGAACGATATTGAGCGTGTGACGGAAATAGCGCACCGAATGGTCACGATGTATGGTATGAGTGAAAAACTTGGGAACATTTCTTTCGTCGACAATAACAATCAGGATTTTCTGGGTGGCTTTCAAATGAAACCATACAGCGAGGAGACCGCGAAGTCCATTGACTCGGAAGTTAAATTCATCATCGATGCCGCGTATCTCAAAACAAAAAATCTATTGATTGAAAAGCGCGATCGTCTGGAGGCGTTGACGCAACGATTACTCGTGAAAGAGGTATTGGACAAAAAAGAAATTGAAGAAATTCTGGGTGAAAAAATATCCGGCGGAAATGGCCAAATCCATGCTGACACAGCCATTCCGGCCTGATGGAGGAGATTATCCCCATGAACGAAGAGCGTAGAAAGTTCTTAAAGAACGCATCGCTTATTACGATGAGCGCGCTGATGGCCAAAGCGTGCGGAAGCCTGGAAGAACTTGAGGAGATTCCTCCTCTCGTCATGACGGACAACGGGCGTGCGATGATTCAGTTCAATAATTTTCCGGCTCTTCGCATGACGGAAGGATTTGCCTATATGCGAATTTCAGGCATTGATGATCCGCTCGTAGCGTTTAGACTTTCAGATTCCAACATCCATGTTATTAGCCGTGTATGTACCCACCGTCAATGTACGGTAAAATACGTGAGACTTGAGACGGCAGGGGAACTTCAGTGTCCTTGTCATTTTTCCCGTTTTGACCTGTCGGGAGCTGTTCTGGAAGGTCCTGCCAGCAGACCACTACCAACCTATACAGTCGAATACAATCCGGGTGACGATTTTTTTAATGTCGTTGTTTAAGAAGCGTTTTTTATTAAATTGACAGCCTTATGCGAATAGGAATATCCACCGGTGGGGGTGATTGCCCCGGACTTAATGCAGTTATACGTGCGGTTACTCTGTCTGCATGCAACAAATATCATTTTGATGTGGTCGGTATCGAAGATGGATTTGAGGGTTTATTAGACATATCTAAAACACGCTCCTTAAATGTACGTGACGTCGAGGGAATTATTGGATTGGGCGGCACGATCTTGGGGACGACGAACCGAGGGAATCCATTCAAATATCCTGTTTTTGACAAGGACGGAAAAGTAACCATTGAGAATTTTTCGCAACGTGTAGTCGACAATTTTAAGAAATTGGAACTCGACGTATTAATTTTGGTCGGCGGAGATGGGACACTCACAATTGGTAATGAGCTGCGCAAAATGGGATTAGCGGTTATCGGTGTTCCTAAAACTATCGATAACGACTTACTGGCAACGGATTATACCGTTGGTTTTAATACGGCGGTAACGATCGCCACCGAAGCCATGGACAGGCTTCATACAACAGCCAAAAGCCACCACCGCGCCATTGTAATTGAATTAATGGGGCGCTACGCAGGGTGGATTACTCTTGAAGCAGGAATCGCCGGAGCGGCGGACGTCATTTTAATTCCGGAAATACCCTTTGAAATCGACAAAGTCTGTAATCATGTTTTTTACCGAGCCAAGGAAGGTAAGCACTACAGCTTGATTGTAATTGCAGAGGGAGGCATTCCGCTTGGAAGGAAGGTTCGATTGATCGAGGGCGCCAAAGACGGCACCGTTGAAAGGCTTGGAGGAATTGGTTATTGGGTCGCTTCAGAAATTCAGCGTATTTCCGGGATCGAATCCCGAAATGTTGTGCTGGGCCACCTGCAGCGCGGAGGTCCGCCGACCCACTTCGATCGTATGCTGGCGACTCGTTTAGGTGAATTTGCGACAGAACTCGTTAGCGAAAATCAAATAGGGATGATGGCGGCAATTCAAAATGGAAAAATAGTAGCGGTACCTTTGGAGGATGCCGTGGAAAAGTTGAGACTTGTGGATCCGAATAGTGAAGTGATTCGGGTGGCAAGATCGCTTGGAATAAGTTTCGGAAATTAGGATGCAGATTGCGATTATTTCAGACATTCATGGGAACTTAGAAGCTCTAACACAGACGTTTAAAGTTATTGATCAGCTGGGTATAAAGGAAGTGGTATGTCTGGGGGATATTGTGGGCTATGGATCCAACCC
>JANNSF010000067.1:0-9499 GCA_031402315.1 bacterium
TGGGCTTATCAAGGTCGTTCTTTGAGGTTAGTGATTTGACTTTTGATCCGTGCCGAGCGTTTGTAATTTGATATTATTAGTGTATTTTGGATGGCTCGTCACCGATCAGTCATATTTTGTTTTAGGCTCGTCTCCAGAGCGAATAGAGAGATAGTGGGGCGGCACTCCACGAAGCAGATGGTAAATCTAAAATGAGGGTTTGAAAGAATTCTACCTATAGTGCATCCATTCTAATTATTAAAAGCCTTTAATGACAAAGGAATTGTATGACAAAAATAATAATATTTACTCTTGCCTCTCTTATCTTGCCAGTCCTTTATTGGCTTCTGATTCTCCTAATAAATGAAGGTTATATCCCCATCGATCCCAAATCCGGTTTATTAGGGTTTATCCGCGGTTACACCCCAACAATAGCCGCCATTTTAACAATTTATATTACCTCTAAGTCATCCGGATTAAAAGAATATTGGAATCATATTTGGCGGTTTAGAGCTCCTTTGAGGTCTTATTTGATTGTGGTCTTAGCCCCTTTTCTCCTTAATTTAGTTGTGTTTGCCGTCTCAGCGATATTCAATTATGAGAATCTGGAGTTCGAGAGTTTAAATCCATTAAGATTTTTGGCGATCTATATTATATTCATATTTTTAGATGGCCCCCTAGGTGAAGAGTTAGGCTGGAGAGGTTATTTCCTTCCGGAATTATTGCGACAATACAATCCACTCACATCAAGTCTTGTCATTGGTGTAGTTTGGTTCCTTTGGCACGTTCCATTATATGCAGCTGATGGAAAGGAACTTTCCGTACTATTTTTATCTCAATATCTTATAGCCATCGCGGGGCATGCAATATTCTTCACATATGTCTATTTGAAAATCAGTGACAAAACCATATTTGCTGTGCTTCTTCACACCTCGATCAACTACTTTATCTTCTTTCGAAACAGTCTAGTTCCTTCGATTGCAGATACACCAATTGATAACACGGTGTACATGGCTATTGTGGTAATGGTTGCTTTCACACTTGCGATTTTCTTGCGAAAAGAATCAAATGTTCCAACAAAAATGGGCGAAATTTCTAAATGAAAACGGATTGCGCAGCTCAATGGGATAAACTCAGCCAATCTGCATTGAAACGAAAGCTAACATAGCCTATGAATGAATGGGTTTCATCGGTGACGACACTTTGGCGGCGCTTGGACAGTCCGCCAATATATACAGGCTTGTGAATCAACCGGATAGACACGTTAAAATAACAACGCATTTAGTAATGTGGCTTAGTCGATCTGTTTCAAATCCCGGCTTTCGGCAATACCCAATCGTTTATGTGTACAGTAAAGAGCGAATTGATTAGAAATGCATACAGAATCACTCATATCATACTTTGATCATCACCTTACGCTAACTGATGAAGAAAAGCACGCCGTTCGAAAGTGCTTTTACGAAAAACGAGTAAGCCGTAGGCAATTTATTTTGCAAGAGGGAGATGTATGCAAACTAAACACATTTGTGGTTGAAGGATGTTTTAGAATGTATATGTTAGATGATAATGGAAAAGAACATAACCTTCAGTTTGCTATTGAGAACTGGTGGATTGGAGATATTGCCAGTTTTCATAGTGAAGAACCTAGCCGATTGTATATTGAAGCGATTGAAAATTCAATCATACTTCAAATCAAAAAAGAAGATCAACTACGTTTGTTTGTCGACTACCCTAAGTTCAATAGGATATTCAGAGTCTTTACAGAGAATGCATTAGTTAGCTGTCAAAGAAGAGTACTTCAGAATATCAGTTCAACGGCAGAAGAAAGGTATATTGACTTTATAAATCGTTATCCCCATTTTTTTAATCGCATATCAAATGTACAAATAGCCTCATTCCTTGGTATAACCCCCGAATTTCTCAGCACCATTCGTAAGAAATTACCCAAATCTTAAGATAGATTAAGGTTTTTTCTTAAACTGCCTTATTGGCTCCCCGCCACTTATGCCTTACCTTTGTATTGTTATTAACACAACAATTTAAGTTGATTCCATCAGAAGTGAAGAAGGAGAAATCGAAATGGATAAAAAGACAATCGTCGTCATCGGAGCTACGGGCGCACAAGGCAAAGGTGTCGTTGATGCGCTCGTCAATCAAGGCACGTTTCATGTCAGGGCGGTAACTCGTAACCCCGAAACCTATTCCGGACATGCTCACGAAGCTGTCAAAGCTGACCTGAACGACAAGGACTCATTAAAAAATGCCTTCAAGAATGCTTATGGCGTATTTGTAGTGACCAATTTTTGGGAAGGTGCAGATGAACTCGCGCAAGGCCAAAACGCTGTTGAAGCCGGGAAAGAGGCACGCGTTCAACATTTTATTTGGTCAACGCTCCCCAATGTTGAATCCATCAGTCATGGCGAATTTAGCGTACCGCATTTTACCGGAAAGGCAAAGGTTGACACACTCGTTAAAAGCGCTGGGTTTAAATATCACACGCTTGTACAACCGCCTTTCTATTTTCAAAACTTTACCGGAATGATGTCGCCACAACCCCAACAAGATGGCTCAACAGGGTGGACATTACCCATTGACCCAAGTAAAAAGGTAATTCACATGGCCGACATTAACGACTTGGGCAAAGTGGTTGCAGGAGCATTTTTGCGGCCGGACTCTGTTGGCAACGGTGGTTATCTCTCGTTAGCAACGGAGCTGAATAGCTTCAATGACATTCTTGCAGCCTTCAAAGCCAACGGCAAAGACTACAGTTTCACCCGTGTGCCCGGTGAAGTATTCTCGACTTTTTTTGAAGGCGCAAGAGAATTAACGGAGATGTTCGGCTATTTCGAAAAATACACCTATATGGGTCCGAATTCAAAGACGCGAATTGATTTGGCAAAGCAGACGGCCGGCGGCAAATTCGTGACATTTGAAGAGTGGATAAAGGGAGGCAATTAAGAAATGAAAAAACTTGCTATCCCCGCAATCATAATCGTTATGCTCAGCGCGTGCAGCGGGAAAAAATCGGAAAAACCAACAAAGGAAATTGAAACCATGGAAAAGCAAGATAAACAGCAAATCGAACGACTTTTGGCGGAATTATAAGAATTCACTCAACACCTCGGATGCGGCAATTGCGCAAGGCTTGTATGCGAAAGATGGCATTTTTATGCCGTCAGGAGCGCCTTCGGCAATCGGTTCTGAAGACATTCTCAAATCTTACAAATTTGTTTTCTCGCAAATTCAGCTGAATATTGAATTCTATATCGATGAAATTGTCGTCAATGGAGACTTCGCTTTTGCGACGACAAGCTCAAAGGGGACAACCCTGATTCGTGCAAATGGTCAGACCGTGCCGGAAGAGAACCGGGAGTTGTTCGTATTCGAGAAGGTCGACGGTGTGTGGAAAATCGCTCGCTATATGTTCAACAAAACAAAATAAAGAAGAACCAAAATGATGAATGCAATCATCGTCTTGATACAGTTTTTTGCCTCCCATATCGCTTGTGCAAAAGCCGCTTGAATCTTAGACTGTGTCGAACCATACTGATCAGCCGTTAGGAACTGCTTCAGTGGCTTGCCGTTTCGGCACTCTTTTTTGCCAATGCTGAGATATGTCATTTTTTTCGCTCAGGTAATCGGCTACCTTGTGGGCAACTAATAGGAGTGCGGGCCCATTGGATACGGAAAATCACCTTTGAAAACTTTCTTTATCGAAAAACGGCATATTATCATTGCGGTTATCGCGATTGCCGGTATTTTCTCGAACCTCTTTTTACGATTTATTCCAAATCCTTACTCAACCTACTCGGTGTGGCCTCTTGGTATCACTCTTGTACTGGGCGGAATTCCGCTGGTGTACGAATTACTTATCAAATTATTTAAGCAAGAATTCGGATCTGATTTGCTGGCCGGTATCTCCATTATTACTTCGGTTATTCTGGACGAATATCTGGCGGGTTCTCTTGTTGTACTCATGTTGTCCGGCGGAGAGGCGCTTGAGAATTACGCAATCGGGCACGCCTCGTCGGTTCTGAGGGCATTAGCAAGACGTATGCCCTCTATCGCCCATCGCAAAGAAAAAGAAGCCATTACCGATGTAGCCTTGGATCAAATTGCTATTGGAGATATTTTGATAATCTATCCCCACGATATTTGCCCTGTAGACGGGAGAGTGATCGAAGGTCATGGCGTCATGGATGAATCGTATCTCACGGGCGAACCTTTTCAGATGAGCAAAACTCCCGGAGCCGATGTCATCTCCGGTGCGATCAATGGAGAGTCCGCCTTGACCATCGAAGCGACCAAATTACCCATTGATTCACGTTATGCAAAAATCATGAAAGTCATGCGCGCTTCGGAAAGTCAAAGACCAAAAATTCAGCGACTCGGAGATCAACTTGGCGCGTATTACACACCGCTGGCATTGGTTGTAGCCGCTGCGGCGTGGGTAGCGACAGGTGATCCGGACCGTTTCCTTGCCGTGATAGTAGTTGCAACGCCGTGTCCGCTTCTTATAGGTATTCCGGTGGCCATTATTGGTACGATCTCACTTTCGGCCAAGCGTTCGATCATCGTGAAAAATCCAACAGTGCTCGAGCAAATGGATACCTGCAAGACGATTATTTTCGATAAGACAGGAACACTGACCTACGGCGAGCCTACTCTGAGCGAACAGTTTTACATTCCGGATATAGATGGCCGGGAAATTCTTGCGCTGGTGGCAAGCGTAGAGCGCTACTCCAAACATCCTCTTTCGCGCGCCATTTTGAATGTCGCGAAATCCGAGGGCATGGAACTCCGCGAGGCTTCGGAAATACGCGAACACCCTGGAGAGGGCCTGATGGGAAAGGTCGATGGACTAACCATTCAGATTACCAGCCGCAAAAAAATTGAAAATGAATTTTCTGAAATTCGTGAAAAACTACCTCCTATGTCAGGTGGACTTGAATGTCTAATTCTGTGCGATCAAAAGTTTGTCGCGCTGTATCGTTTCCGTGACGAGCCCCGTAAGGAAGGTGTTTCATTTATTCACCACCTTGGGCCCAAACATCAATTCAATCGCATCATGATTGTCTCAGGAGATCGCGAATCGGAAGTGCGTTATCTGGCGGATCGGATCGGCATTCGCGAAATTTTTGCGGGTAAAAGTCCTGAAGAGAAACTGACAATTGTCCGCGAAGAAACAAAAAAAGCACGAACCATTTATCTTGGCGATGGGATTAATGATGCGCCGGCATTAATGGCCGCGACAGTTGGTATTGCCTTTGGACAAAATAGCGATATTACCAGTGAAGCGGCCGGTGCGGTGATCATTGACAGTTCGCTCTCGCGCATGGACGAATTTCTACATATCGGCCGTCGTATGCGACGCATTGCGCTTCAAAGCGCCGTGGGAGGAATTGCCTTTAGCCTTGCAGGCATGATAATGGCGGCGTTTGGATATCTTCCTCCCGTGGCCGGGGCGATCACTCAGGAGATTATTGATGTAGTCGTTGTGCTTAATGCCCTGCGATGCGCACTCCCACCAAAATCCTTGACAGACTACTAAATTTACCTTTTAGGTGACGCATTAAAATTCTTTAATGTGTGATGCATATCACAGCTATTTTTTGCTTATCGTGTATATTGACATACGGTTCGAAGGATAGCGGTTTACTAACTCAAAGAAAGGACACTTATGTTTATTAAAAATATGAAGTTAATTAAAGGCATTAGCCTGGCGATCTTAATGGTCTCCATGATTGCTATCGCGTCATGCGATAGCAGCAGTAGCAAAAAAGCGGCTTCTACCGGCTCCTCGCTGAGCATGAAGTTGGACATGACGCTTGCAAAAGGCATTGCCGGGGACACCGTCATCTTGACATCGGCGAAGGTTCTATTGAAAAATATCAAATTCAAAAGTTCAATTGACGAAGATTCTTTGGATTTCAAAGTCGGTCCTATCGTTGTTGAACTCAATCTGGCCGGTGGAGTGACCAATATCAGCGCCGGAAAAATTCCTAATGGAACGTACGACAAAGTAAAATTTAAAATTCATAAACCGGAAGACGATTCCGAAATCGCGGATACTTCGTTCACGACCGGGGAACGTTATTCCATGATTATCAGCGGTACGTACAATGGGACGCCGTTTACCTACCGGAGCAAAAAGGATATCGAACAGGAACTTAGAATCGAGCCGCCGATGGTTATATCGGATTCGCTTACCGATGCGAATACGACACTTTTGGTAGCACCAAATGTTTGGTTCAAAAAGAATGGCGTTTATATTGATCCGGCCCTTGAGTCCAATCGCAGTGACATCGACGACAATATCAAAAAGTCATTTAAGAAAGCCATTAAGGACAACGATCACGATGGCAAGGACGGTGATGACGACGATGACGACGACGATGATGATAAAGACGGCGATGATTAATAGAATGCTGTAACAGAGCAATAGTTTAAATAAAAACCCTTCGGTAAAACGAAGGGTTTTTTGTTTCCAAACCATTAAGATTTTTAAGTTTCTATACGGAGTAGACCTGAATCTTATTTTCGGTTCTTCGTAGTTCTTGCTCGATTGTAGTCAAGCTGTCGAATAACTGCTCCAGTGAGACTATCACAAAATAGTGAGGCTGAAAAGTATCGGTAACATAGGGCGCGTCAATAATTGTTCGCGCGTTAAATTCTTTATGACGCAGGGGTTCTTCCAGACAGTATACAGTCTCGCCAGTCGAAGACAAAATTCCGGCGCCATAAATCCCGATTTCACGCCCGGTTTCGATCAGTCCGAATTCGACCGTGTACCAATAGATTCGTGCTATGGCTTCAATGGCCGTCGGATCTTCCAGACGCTTTAGCGCCATTTGACTTAGTCCCTCCAGAAACGCACAAAAAGCGGGATGAGTAAGTAACGGCACGTGTCCAAAGACATCGTGAAACATGTCGGGCTCCTCAAGATAGTCTAGTTGGTGCTTTTTGCGAAGCCAAGTCGTAGCCGGAAATTTCCGATGGCTCAGCATTTCGAAAAAAATCGAATTATCTGCAATTCCTGGAACCGCCTGGAGAGTCCAACCGGTAAGCTCTCGCAATCGTGCATTCACCTCCTCGAAATTAGGAATTCGATCCGGTAAGAATCCGGCTTTGTGAATTCCGTCCAGAAATTCATGGGTTGCACGGCCATTCAAAATAGTCGATTGGCGATCAAAGAGTATTTTCCAAACGTCTTGGTCTTCTTGTGTGTAGGTATTATAAATTTGTTTCATAAAATTCCTTTGGTTCTAAATTTGTATAACAATTTTTAGTGCGGTTGTATTCTATACTCCTTGACCCCCGCCGGGGTATCGCGGATCTAATTTTTTCATGTGATATTGGTTATAAGTGGAAATAAAAAATCCCGCCTCCTTTCGGAAGCGGGATTTCGTTTATAAGACTTTTTTAAAAAAAAACTACATCATCGCATCACCGAAAGTTGGGGATTGGCCGGAATAATAATACACGTAATAATAGTTCGATGTGTGGTTTTTATTTTTCATATACGGTTAGATAATAGGATGTAAGATGCATTTTTGCAACAAGAAACATCAGAAAAAAACGTCCTGCTATCACGGCAGGACGTTGGTAATAAAAAAATGAGCAAGAAACTAGACCAAACCCTGATCCATCATCGCATTAGCGACTTTAAGGAAGCCTGCAATATTACCGCCGACAACATAATTGCCCGGCTGGCCGTACTCTTTGGCGGTCGACACGCAGGTGTCATGGATGCTTTTCATAATATGATGAAGCTTCGCGTCGACTTCTTCGCGCGTCCAGGGAAGGCGCATGCTATTTTGAGTCATCTCAAGACCCGACGTTCCGACACCGCCGGCATTGGAAGCTTTGCCGGGCGAGAAAAGGATGCCGGCCTGACGGAAAACTTCGTACGCTTCAAGAGTGCTCGGCATATTCGCGCCTTCGCAAACGGCGATACATCCATTTTTGACAAGTTCTTTGGCGTCATTGACATCGAGTTCATTTTGCGTTGCGCACGGGACGGCCACATCCACTTTGATTCCCCAAGGGCGTTTTCCGGCATGAAACTCGGTCTTATACTTGTCCGCATAATCCTTCACGCGGTCATTGCCACTCGAACGCATTTTCAACATGTAATCGATTTTCTCGCCTTTGATTCCGTCTTTATCGTATACTGTTCCGTCCGGTCCGGAAATAGTGACAACTCTACCACCAAGCTCGGAAATTTTTAAAGCCGCGCCCCAGGCTACATTTCCAAAGCCCGAAACGGCAAATGTAAGTCCGGCAATGTCTTTGCCTTTAGTCTTAAGCATTTCCTGACAAAAATAGGTCACGCCAAAGCCGGTTGCCTCGGGACGTATGAGGGATCCGCCCCAATTAATTCCCTTGCCGGTAAGGACACCGGTAAATTCGTTGGCGAGACGCTTGTATTGTCCAAAAAGGAAACCTATCTCGCGACCGCCTACGCCGATATCGCCTGCAGGTACGTCGACGTTGGGGCCAATGTGGCGAAACAGTTCAGTCATGAAGCTTTGGCAGAAACGCATAACCTCGTTGTCGCTTTTCCCCTTCGGATCAAAATCCGATCCGCCTTTTCCGCCGCCCATGGGTAGCGTCGTTAGGGAATTTTTGAAGACCTGTTCAAAAGCCAGGAACTTTAAAATGCCGAGATTCACCGAAGGGTGGAAACGTAATCCGCCTTTGTATGGTCCGATCGCACTATTCATCTGCACTCGAAATCCTCGGTTGATCTGCACTTCTCCCTGATCATCCATCCACGGAACACGAAACATGATGACACGCTCCGGCTCGACCAAACGCTCCAAGATTTTAGCCGCTTGATATTCCGGATGGCGACTCAGCACCGGTCCGAGGGATTCCACAACTTCCTGCACGGCTTGGTGAAACTCCGGTTCGGCCGGATTTTTTGCTTTCACCTGAACGAGTAGATTTTTTACATAGTCGGTCATATGATTTTTCCTGTTAAATTCTTATGGAGCTTATGATTCTTGATTCAAAAATTTGAACATGTAGGCGGCCGCCGCGCCTCCGCTGAAGCAGCCGACGAGGTAAATCCATAGAAAAGAGAAAGTCCCGTTTCCAAAGGCTGCATTGATAAGCGTGGGGCCCATGGCAACGGCCGGATTGAAAGCGCCGCCGGAGATATTACCCACACAAAATGCAGATGTCAAAACGGTAAATCCAATGGCAAGTCCGTAGATAAAATTACCTTCCATTTTCTTTGCCGTAGCTACATTGAGGACTACGGTCACCAGTGCAAAGGTGAATAGAAATTCTGCAATGAGCGCTTTCCAGGCTTCGACACTTTCTCCCGGCGTCGGGGAAAATGTTCGCCCGGTCAGAAGGTACACCACGTAAGCGCCGACGACCGCCCCGACCACCTGAGATACCATATAGGGCGCGACGTCTTTAGATTCCATTTTTCCTCGCAAAAAGACTCCGAGTGTGACGGCGGGATTCAAATGACCGCCTGAAATATGTCCGGAAGCGTAGATCATGA
>JANNSF010000068.1:0-2417 GCA_031402315.1 bacterium
GGTCAGGGCGGGTACAATGCGGCCGTGGCGTCCAATGGCAGTAGTGGACTTGATGGCGAAGTGATGGCGCGTATGGTTCTGGTTGCTTTCAATTTGAGACCGGGAGGTAATACGGCCGGCGCAACTAATACCGCAGCAGTATGGGATTCAATCTTTGGTAACATCCTGCCGGAGACCGGTCAGACATTCCGTATTATTTCTACAAAACCATTTCAGCCCGGAGAATCGATTTCGATTATAACAAAAGCGAATGCTGTCTTATCAAAAGGCACCCAGAAAAAGAATCTTGATAATATCGTTGTGGTGCCCAATCCCTATTACGGCCCGTCGACTTATCAGTCCAATCTGTCGGACAAGCAGATCAAATTCATGAATCTGCCGGATGTCTGTACGATCAAGATTTTCACCGTCGCGGGCGACGTCGTCAAAATACTTCAGCACAATGCCGTTTCGAAAAATGGACGTGTGAATTCGGATCCTCTTAGTAAGAACCCGGCCTCACCCGCGACGACGCAGTTCGAAATATGGAATGTTCGTAATGACAATAATCACTATGTCGCGAGCGGCATGTACATTGCGCTTATAGAGACGCCGGGGCTTGGGAAAAAAGTCGTCAAGTTTGCAGTGATACAGGATGGGAGATAATACAAATGTGTGCATTTAAACAATTTGAATTTCAAAAAAGGTTCTCGCAAAGACGCGAAGACGCCAAGACAAGAAGTTGGAAGATATTTATTTGCGTCGCTTTTCCAAGGGACTCCTTTGGAGGTTCCTTTGCGGCTTGGCGAGAAAATAAATAGGTCTACTTTATTAAGGAGTTTTCTATGAAAAAACATTTACGATTAATGATTGCAGCGGGTATTGCCTTAGCGGCGATTCTCATTTTTAATGCATTCAGCATCGCCAAAGAAGATCCCAAATCAAAACTCATGGCAAAGCTTCGAAAACCGGATGTCCTGGCCGATTTCGAGTATATCGGGTTTACCAACTGGAATTACGTCATGCGTAATAACGGTTCGTACATGTACGACCAGCCGGATCGAAACAAAGATAATAACAACGCGGGCGGCGAATTCCCACGTGGCTCCAAAAACACAATTGTTTTTGCAGGAGGTTTTCAAATCGGCGCAATAAAGGGTCCGAATAGGGATCATGTGGTCAGCGACGTAGAATTTGCTACAGAATTTCAACCGGGTCGAATTATAAACTCGGGTGTTTCTTTCGATAAGCTAAAAGCACAAAACCCGGCTGATCCTGACGCACAAGTATTTACAGTTACGAAAAACGGTTACAAGGATGAGGGAATAGGAAACAGCGGATTTGATGATTATGCGAATTGGCCCGCCGATGCGAATAAAAATAGATTTGGCGCAAAGGGAGTTCCCGGCAATCCTGCTTTGATAGCAGACGTTAATACCTGGGCAGTATTCAACGATTTGGATTTGAGTATTGTGCAGGATATTGCCCAAAGCCCGAATTCCGGTCTTGGTCTTCAGGTCATTCTTGAATCTTACGCCTTTAGTGCAGGTGTTCTTTCCGATGTGGTATTTCTCAAATTCACGATTGAAAATAAAACGAATGAGAATTACGACAGTTCATACATCGGTCTCTGGATGGACGGAGATGTTACGAATCTAGCCTCTAATGACATTGTGGGTTGCGATTCGTTACGAGGCCTTGGATATACGTACAATGCGGATAATGTGGATGCCGGCTATGCGGTGGGATTTGACTTCTTTTCGGGCCCGGTTGTGGATATTAGTTCCGTTTCCGCCAATCTCTTAGCAAAATTTGGATCCAATAAGACCGTACTAAGATACGATCAGGTCTCTGAGCGATATATTTCGTCCACGCTTCCCGGTAGTCAAATGCGCCTTGGTGCAACGGGTTTCTATACATATGCCGGCGGTACCGATCCGTCGAATAATTTACAACGTTACAATAGGTTGTCCGGAAAAACAAACGGAGGGCTTGCAAGAAATGGCACGGGAGTTAATCACTATTATGCTTTCCCCGGTGACCCGCTTGGCCCTAATGCGGCAACGGATCCCAATGTGGCCTCGTTTCGAGATCAGTCAGACGTACGAATGGCGCACACAGTTGGTCCTTTTACGATCAAGGCAGGTGAAAGTCAGGAAATTTGGGCCGGCGTTGTCGGAGGGCAGGGTGCTGATCGATTGGATGCCGTCAGGAATATGTTCAGGGCGGATGATTTTGCCCAAAGAGTATTCGAAGGCGGAATAAATTCCGCAAAGCCACCGGTTCCGCCTGTTTTTACCGTGACACCAGGCGACAGCGGTGTTTTTATTCAATGGCAAAATAATGCGGAAGTAACTAATGATGATGCCGGAACCCTTCTTGGAATTGACAAAGCACATGGCTATAGCGCGGACTATGTCGCACGTGACTTTCAAGGC
>JANNSF010000069.1:0-1726 GCA_031402315.1 bacterium
TTCGCAAGCAGGACTATGAAAAAACCTACGAGTTGTTTAACCAGGCCGCGAAACTCATTGGGAAGTCCACTACGACGGGCTATAATTTTGACAACTTAAGCCGGCTATTCTTAAGTGATCTGGTTGAAATCTGCCTGATACTGAACAAACGGGACGAGGCGCTTCACTACATCAATGAATTGGCCGTTGCCTCATCCGGCGCGAGAAAATTTTCTTCCAAAGTGATATCAAAACTGGAAGTGGCCCGTGTCTTCGAATTGAAGGCACGCTACTTCATGCTGCAAAAGGATTACAAAAAGGCAAGAGAGTATTTGAACCGGGCGGATTGGTACAACCCCACAAAGGTTGCCGTGTCGGACGTGAAATTCAAGTTGATAAAAACGAGGGGTCTGCTGGAATGGTACGAGAACCATCCTGAAAAGGCGACAGCTGCATTTGAAAGTTTAGTAAGGGAATACCGCGACCATATCGCACACAATTTTGCGGCGATGACGGAATATGAAAAAGAGCAATTCTATTTTTCGCTAAAGGAGGATTTTGACCTCTTTAATGCCTATGTGCTCGATCAGCAAGGCGATAGCGCCGTTAGTTTGCGTGAGGAGATGTTTAATAATGTGCTGAACACAAAAGCTTTACTGCTGAACGAAACGAACCGTCAGAAGAACAGAATACTGGAGCAGGGCGATGCCGCTGTGATTGCACAACTTCATGAGTGGGAAGATTCCAAGGCTCGCTTAGCCGCACAGTATTATGAAAAAAGTGACCTGACAAAAGTGGATGCGTTAGAGAAGCGTATTGATGCCCTGGAAAAAGAACTCAGCAAGGCCAGTGGACTCTTTGGTAAAAAAGAAGCTGCGTTAACCTGGCAGCAAATAAAAGGGAAACTGGGTCCTAAGGAGGCTGCCATGGAAGTTGTACGTGTGCGACTCGCCAGGAAAGGATCGCTAAATTTAACGGACTCGGTAGTATATGCGGCATTGCTGTTGACATCGCAGATGCAAGCGCCGCAGCTCTTCGTGTTGGGGAATGGCAATCAATTGGAGAAACATTTTCTGCTGTACTACAGAAATGCTATCCTCTCCCGCAGTGATGACCGTCTCTCCTACGATCAGTTTTGGCTTCCCATAAAAAGACAACTGAATGGCGTCCAGAGATTGTACCTTTCTCGTGATGGGGTCTATAACCAAATCAACCTGAATACGCTCCAGAACACCGCCACCGATCAGTTTGTCATCGATGAGATGGACCTGGTATATCTGACGAATACCAGTGATTTGCTTAACGAAAGAAGTGAAAAAATTACTGAAGACGCTGTGCTGGTTGGCAGACCCACTTATGATTTTGAAGGCACCGGGAAAAACAATACGGACAATCGGTTTGGCTACGGTACCAGGAATTTGATTGGTGAAGAACTGCAATCATTTAAGGAGCAGGAGTTTGAAGACCTGCCGGCAACGGAAACGGAGGTTTCTCTCATCGAACCGATCCTGAAAAAGCGGAATCTCAAGGTGAAGATTTACATGGGTGATGAGGCCCTTGAGGAAAATGTAAAGGCCATTCGGCACCCGGCGATATTACATATTGCCACACATGGATTTTTTGTTGAAGACACGGCCAGCATCGTGAGCCCCATGATCCGGTCCGGCATCATCCTGGCAGGTGTAAAGAATAGTCAGCAAAATCAGGGTGGCGACGATGGGATATTAACGGCTTATGAAGCAACCAA
>JANNSF010000070.1:0-8785 GCA_031402315.1 bacterium
TCGTGGCAGAGTAAGGGTCGGGATTAGTTGGCGACCCGGTAAGCGGTGGTCAACTATGAAATCGGATGATGAATACACCATGTTTTTGATGGCTGCACCGCGGGGTTTAAGCCAAACGGATGAATTTCAATCAAAAGTACGTTAAATAAGTATTGCCTCTTAGCGTGTGCCTTATTAATCTTCAGCGGAACAAAGGTGATGAATCGAAAATTGAAAAGGAGATACGGTATGAAACGATGGATTCTGTTGATAACGACTATTGCACTTACGCAAAGTCTATTGGCCGGTGATCCGATACCTGGTTTTTATAACGGTGATGTGCCGGGTGTTTTTGAAAGTGCGCGAAAGAAAAATCAGGTTATCATGATTGATTTTTACACGACGTGGTGCGGTCCGTGCAAGTTGCTTGAAAAAAACATATATCGGAGCAACTCCTTTAAGGCGCTCACGGACATTATGATATGCTATACTATTGACGCCGAAAAGGGAGAGGGTATTGCGCTTGCCGAAAAATATAAAGTTCGTGCCTATCCCAGTGTAGTTTTTGCCGATGCGGAAGGGCGCGAGATTGAACGCAAGATTGGTTATTCTGCAGATGTCGAGGCGTACGTAAAGGATCTCCGTCGTATTGCCGAGGGAAAAGACGTGCTGCCGCGCTGGATGGAGCAGTATGCCAGAGACAGTAGTCTGGCCATGGCGCGCAAAATATCGGCATACTACCTTCAGTTTGACAGCCGGCTGGCGGAACCGTATTATCAAAAAATTATGGTATCACCCGCGATACCCGCATCCGAAAAAAAGGAACTGCGTTTGCAGTTTGCACGGGGCGGACTCCGAATGAGGGCGAGTGCGGCGGCCCTAGAGGCCGCTGAAGGTGTTTTGGCCGAAGTTATTGGTACACCAGGTGCCGTGGAGTCTGAAATTGCAATGGCTTACTCTCAGCAACTTCTATCACAGGATAAAGCCAAAGCTTGGACTATTGCCGATACATGGTATCGTCGGTTTGATGAAAAAATGCGCGTGGAATTCGAAGATTTGTACCGTGACCTTAAATACCGCAGTGGAAATAGTACACGTGACGAAGACATGAATCGGGTCAAGACATTGAATCCAAAGGAGGCCGGCGGCGCTTCCGAAATTGCGGAAATATATGCCAAGTGGAATGAGAAGGTGAAGGCTGAAAATATATTGATAAACTGGCTACGCGATAACCCCGATGCGGATCTGGACGCACTTAATAGTACCGGTTGGACTGCGTTTGAACAGAAGGTGGCCATTAAACCTTTTAGCGCGGCCATGGTGAAAGTCTGGGATGTGACGCCGCCTGAAAAGCGCGATGCCTACAAGGCGGATACCATTGCAAACCTTTGTTTCGCAAACGGGGACCGGCTCAACGCGATACGATTTGGAGAAATTGCGCTTCAAATGATTCCGGCGAAATCGCGCATGCGAAAGGAATTTGAAGAAAACGTTGCCCGATACAAAGCAATGCCCTGAAAAACTCATTTCACTTCAACTGAAAAAAATCGTATCTTGTTTTTTAGTTTGCGGGCTGGTAATTTGCGCCGCTCTATAATAGAATGAAGCCGGAAAAGTGAAGTTATGAGTGATAGTCCGTTTTTTGAACGCGGTCGCCAATTTGTGGAAGAGTGGGAAGCAAAGTACCTTGCGCCCTATGCCTGCAGAAGCACCAGCATGCATGCGACACGAAAATCCGACGAGATCGAAGATGCACACCGAACCGCATTTCAGCGCGATCGGGACCGTATTATTTACTCCAATTCTTTTCGCAATCTCAGCGATAAGCGACAGATTCTTGTAGAACATGATGGTGAGCGCAACCGAAGCCGCCTAACGCACACGGTCGAAGTGGTTCAGGTGTCAAAAACCATCTCCAAATCAATGGGTCTCAATGAGGATTTGACGGAGGCCATTGCGCTTGGCCATGACTTGGGCCATCCGCCGTTTGGTCATACCGGAGAAGCGATTCTGGATAATTTGCTCAACGGAGAAGACCATGCTGAAGGCACGTTGACGGGTGAAGATTTTGGTGGGTTTAAGCATAATTACCAGAGCCTTCGCGTCGTTGATCATCTTGAAAAAAAGTACGAGTACGACGGCCTCAATCTTACGGCGGTCGTTCGGGAAGGAATCCTAAAACACACAAGCATTCGTAGTGAACGTTATCGCTATCCCGACATGGATTTGAGCGGCCTTCATTGTGAGCAATTTTCATCGCTGACACTTGAAGGACAAGTGGCGGCCATTGCCGATGAAATTGCGCAACGAACGTTTGATTTGGAAGATGCGCTTCGTGCGAATTATATCCGACTCAAGGACGTTCGCGAACTCAAGTTGGTGCAGGATGTTGAGGTTCTGTGTAACATTGGAAAACTTGTAGAAATTGACCCCAGCGAATATATCAACTTTCTGACGAGTGGCCTTGTGCGCATACTGGTATCCGACGTGATTCAAAATACCATTCGCCGGACTGGCGAGTTCTGCGGGCGGAAAAATCGCATGGATAATTTTGATGAGTGGCTTGTGATTTTCAGCCTCGATATCAACCGGAAACAAAATGAGCTCGATACCTTTATTCAGAAGGAAATAGGTAATAACTTTTTAGTTAATCGTTATAACAAAAAATGTGAAAAAGTAATTCGGAAATTATTCAAAGCTTATTTTTCGAACCCGCTTCAGATGCGGGACAAATTCCTGGAGCGTTATACGCACAAGAAAGTGGACGCGAAATTTGAATTGCGAAAATTGCCGATCAAGAGTGTCTCGGACAAAGTGAAGGAATTTCAACGGGACCCGCTCTACGCTCGGCACATTGCGGACTATATTGCCAGTATGAGTGACAGCTTTGCCATACAAGAATACAAGGCGATTTACATCCCTGAAGCGTCGGTGATTTGACGTGCGTAGTCCTCGTATTTTTATAGTCTCCATTGTATTCGCGCTCACCCTATGGTTTTATGTGCGGCTGGGCGCCCGGGTTCAGCAGATCTTAGAAATTCCAATCGAAGTGATCAATGTCCGCGAGGGATGGGGCATTACATCGGACGTTCCCTCCTTGGCAAAAATTCTTGTTGAGTCGGATGGCAAGACCATACTAGGCTTGCGTTATTTCCTGGAATCACGCATGGTTATTGATTTGGCGGGGAACAAGGAAACGTCGATCCTTCGAGTGCTTCCAAAACCCGGTGACATCAGGATTCCAAGAAATTTGCCGGTGACGATCGTGGATATTCAATTTCCCGATACGCTCGAATTGCGCATCGAGAAGCTGGTGAGTAAAAAAATTCCAATACGTCCGGATGTTCAGGTGACATGCGAGACCGGATTTGTCCTTGTGGGCGGTGTTTTCATAAAGCCGGACTCGATCGAAGTGCGTGTGCCCAAAAGCCTAACGGACAGCATTGTGTTTCTGACCACGGAAACGCAGCAGTTTAAGGACCTGGACAAGGATCGTATTTTTGATTTGAAAATCAAAATGCCGGAAAAAAAATATGTTCATTTCTTGGAGCGTAATGTTCTTTCATCGGTAGACATCCAGCCGCTGGGGGAAATAGTGCTGGAGAATTTGCCGGTGCGTTTGCTGAATGCGCCCCCGAAAGTTTTGATTGCGGTTCAACCATCAACTTTTTCGATTCGCATTCGAGGAGGGGTGGACCTGCTGTCTACGTTGAACCGCGACAGTCTTCGAGGGGAAATTGATTACGCCAAGGAATTTAATTCAATTCAGCCAAGATTAGACATCTATGTGCCCCGCGATATTACGTGGACGCAGGTCACGCCGGCGCGATTCAGTTTGATTCGATTGGATGAGAAGTGATACTATGCTGACGCTTGCCATCGAGACCTCCTGCGACGATACATCGGCTGCTGTTCTCCGCCGAGATCAAATTTTGTCAAATATTGTTTCTTCTCAGGTCGATGGATTACGATTTGGAGGTATCGTTCCCGAGCTTGCTTCACGAGCCCACATGGTCAATCTATTTCCTGTGATTGATTCCGCGTTGGGCGAAGCGGGCGTGAACAAACAGGACTTGGAACTCATTGCGGTCACCCGAGGGCCGGGCTTAATCGGAAGCTTATTGGTCGGTGTAAATGCTGCAAAAGCGATGGCGTATGGATTAAGTATACCTTTTATCGGGGTTCACCACATCGAAGCGCATATGATTGCCAGTTTCCTGGATTCTCCGGCACCGACATTTCCTTTTATCGCGCTCATTGTCTCGGGCGGTCACACGCAATTGGCTCTGGCGGAGTCGCTCGGAAAGTACAAAATTCTTGGGCAAACTATGGATGATGCGGTCGGAGAGTGTTACGATAAAGTCGCCCGCATTCTGAAGGTACTTCCGGAGACGGGAAGTGGCATGGCGGGGCCGGCTCTTGATGCACGTGCTCAAAATGGGAACCCGGAATATTTCAAATTTCCTCGCCCAATGCTGCGAACAAAGGATTATCATTTTAGCTTCAGCGGACTTAAAACATCCGTGCTCAATTTTGTCGAAAAGGAAGGGCGTGACTTTTCGGATCAGGAGACGAATGATATATGCGCAAGTTTTCAGGAAGCCGCGGCGGACGTCCTTTCGGAAAAGACCATTAGAGCTTGCGTAGACTTCGGAATTGGCCAAATTGTCGTTTGCGGGGGAGTTGCGGCCAATAGCCGTCTTCGGTCTCAGTTACGCGAAAAATGTGAAGTTAAAAAAATAGGCCTATTTATTCCGCGCCCCAAATTCTGCACGGACAATGCCGCCATGATTGGCATAACGGGCTACTTAAAGTATCAAGCCGGCGAAAGATCCGACATCCATCTTTCTCCAAAAGCGGGAATTTCCATTGAAAGTTTGTCAAATTAAATTTTATTTCTATCCGGCCGCCATTTTAGTTTGGGCGACTCTGCTTTCGTCATGCCGCACGGAGCCTTCTCTCGAACGTATTACCACGTTGGCATCGTACGATGGAAACGCCAGATTTTCGCCGGATGGAAAAACCATTGCTTACATTACGCGCCAAACGGGGGATCCCCATGTTTGGATTTATGATTGCGATGAAAAGATGTCAATTCCTGTTACGGTCAACGAAGGTGATGATCAGGACGTCGTTTTTCTTCCGGACAATGAGCGTCTTATATTCTCATCACGCTTGGCGGGGCGCCGTGACCTGTGGATGGTTGGGACCAATGACGAATTGATTCAGCTTACAAAAACGGATGATGTGGACGAATCGAATCCGAGTCTTGATGGCGATTCAAAAATATTGTTTATTCGGTCCAACGCGAGTTTTGCAGAAATCTGCCGTCTTGACATAAAATTTCCGGCTCAGGTTGAGAGACTATTTAGGGACAGTGTGCCCATTGCAAACCCGATTCGTTTGGAAAATAAGATCCTTTTCGAACGCTACGGAAGTATTTATTCTTATGATGGAATCACCGCGGAGTTGTTCCTGTCATCGGCCCGGGATTTGGCAGTTTCTCCATCGGGTAAGTACCTGGCTTACACGACGGACAGTTCGGACAACTACTCAAACCCGAAAATCTACATAATGTCAAGGAAAACTCAGCGGAGAACCTTTGTAATAGGAGGTTTTTCTCCGTCGTGGTCTCCGAATGAAGAAACACTGCTCTTTTCAACATCAGAAAATTGGGATGTTAAAATCATCGATGTGGAAACGCAAAAAGATTCTGTACTCGTCGGCCACGCGGCCAATGATGAGACGCCCGTTTTTTCTCCGGATGGAAAAAAAATTTATTTTTCATCCGATCGCTCCGGGCGACGAGGGATCTACGAATTAGATCTTTCGACCGGCGAGACAAATATGGTCACGGATCAGGATGACTATGATCCGGAAGTTTCTCCCGATGGCCGTGAACTCTTATTCACTTCAGGGCGTGCCCACGGACTTCGTTCCGATAAAAGTCTATGGACTATGCGCCGTGAAAGCAATGGCTGGTCCGTAGCAAAATTTTTAGTAGACGGCTCCGGTGGGCAATATTCCCACGATGGGCAATCTGTCGTTTATCAGTTTGGAAACAATATTTGGATGGTAAATCTGAAAGACAGTTTCTGCAGTGAGATGACGATTGACCCGCGGAAAGAAGACCATCCGTCATTCAGCAACGATGGAGGGGAGATTTATTTTGAAGCCGATTGGGCCGGACGTCGTAGCATCTGGAAAATTCCTCGAGACGGAGGAGTGCCCTCACCGGTTACGCGCGATAAAACTCCTTACGGTGATGACGCCGACGCGCAGATTTCTCCGGATGGACTGCGCATTACCTTCACGCGCTCTTGGTATGATGATGCGGATATCTGGCTGATGTCGCTAAGCGGTGGCGAGAAGACGACGCGCACACTTTCAAAAGATAATACCCATCAGGAAAAGCATGGGCGGTGGTCGGCGGATGGAAAAAAGGTCGTTTTCCAGTTTGGCGGTAATACCGACGTTTGGAAAATTAAAGTTATTGAAATTCTTGATCTGGAATGACCCGAATCAGAATCCATAGATTCTGAACGGATGAAATCTTAAACGGGAAACAGGAGATAGAAATGAGTGTAATCGGAACACCTTCCGAAAAATGGAATAACGATAAATATCAAAAAAACCGTGCTTTTATGGATCGTATTGTGGCTGCTTTAAAGTCCGACGAAGATAAAATTCGTGAGGGCGGTGGCGTAAAAAATATTGCAAAGCAGCATGAAAAAGGTCGTTTGACCGCCCGCGAGCGCATTGCCAAGTTGCTTGATGCAAACACGCCATTTACCGAATTGGCACTCTTTGCGGCGTATGGCATGTATGGGGAATTTGGAGGATGTCCGTCGGGTGGATGTGTGAGCGGTATTGGGATCATTCACGGGAAGGAAACGGTAGTTGTTGCGCACGATGCGACCGTCAAGGCCGGAGCTCATTTTGAAATGACCGTCAAAAAAACGCTGCGAAGCCAGGAAATTGCAATGAAAAATTTTTTGCCGATTGTCTATCTCGTTGATTCGGCCGGTGTTTTTCTGCCGCTTCAAGATCAGGTATTCCCCGATGAGAATCATTTTGGAAGAATATTTTACAACAACGCCCGTATGAGTGCAATGGGAATAACGCAAGTAGCGGCCGTCATGGGCCCGTGTGTTGCGGGGGGAGCGTATTTGCCGGTAATGTGTGATAAATTCATCATGGTACAAGGGTCCAGCCTTTTTTTGGCCGGCCCGGCGCTGGTGAAAGCAGCCATCGGACAAACTATTGATACGGAAACGCTGGGTGGGGCGGCAACGCATAACGCCATTAGCGGAACGGCCGATTATCACGAGCCCAATGACGAAGCAGCGTTGGAACGCATTCGCGATATTTTGAGTAAGATCAGTACGAAGCCGAAAGCGCCATTTAATAAGATAAGTTCCCGTGAACCGGCTTTTTCGTCAGACGAGATTACGGGAATAATTCCCGAAGGACTGGGCCAGTACGATATGAAGGAAATTATCGCCAGATTGGTAGATGCGTCTGAATTTGACGAATACAAGGCTACTTATGGAAAAACTGTTATAACCGGTACCGGCCGTATCGGTGGCTACGCGATTGGAATTGTTGCGAATCAAAAACTGGTCCAACGCACCGCCAAGGGCGAAATGCAAATGGGCGGAGTAATGTACAATGAGGCTGCCGATAAGGCCGCGCGATTTGTGATGAATTGTAATCAGGATGGTATTCCGCTGCTCTTTCTGCATGATGTGAATGGTTTTATGGTTGGGCGTGACTCTGAACATGCCGGAATTGCCAAAGACGGAGCAAAACTTGTCAATGCGGTAGCGAATTCCGTGGTGCCAAAAATAACAATTGTGATTGGGGGTAGTTATGGCGCCGGCAATTATGCGATGTGCGGAAAAGCGTACGATCCACGATTTATTTTTGCGTGGCCGACCGCCAATATTTCCGTAATGGGTGGGAGTCAAGCCGCACAAACGATTACTGAAATTCGACTGTCGGGTAAACAGGTAAGCGACGAAGAAAAGAAGCGTGTGTACGAGGAGATTAAGTCCAACTATGAAAATCAGGGAAATCCGCGTTATGCGGCAGCCCGTCTTTGGGTTGACGCAATTATCAAGCCGATGGAAACAAGGAGCATTTTGATTCAATGCCTCAATTCAGTCGCCAATAACCCCAATATCCCGCCTCCAAATTTTGGCGTCCTGCAAGTGTAAATAAACACTCATAATAGAATATTGAATGAAGAGCGGATATAAGTAATTGTTTATTATACTTTTGTGTCTATTATTGATTAGAAATAAAAAACCCAAGGGATGAGGGAACACCCTTGGGTCTCTATCGTAGCCAGAGGTTAGGGGGTAACCTCTGTGGGGGTTTCAAAAGAACTTTTTGGTAAAACTTATGAATAAATATATGGCATGACTCTTAATAAAGCAAGAAAAATCTTTCATATTTCCAATTTTTTTTTCATTATTTTGTGTTTTGGTGATGAAAAATATATAGTTAAGAATTATTAGAAATTAAATTTTCTGAAAAGAAAGGCATACACAATGTCATTTGTAGAAATTTTGAACCAGGCGTTGAGTGTTTCAAAAATAATTTGTGTAGGAGCAAACTACAAGGAACACATTATTGAAATGAATCCGGGAAAGGTACCTGAATTTCCGTCTGAACCCGTAATTTTTTTAAAACCACCCTCGGCGATAATTGGCGAAGGCGGCCGGATTACCAAGCCTAAATCATCCCACGAAATGCATCATGAAGTCGAGCTTGTCATTTTGATCGGCAAGGAGGGAAAGAA
>JANNSF010000071.1:0-4675 GCA_031402315.1 bacterium
TGGACGCGCCGCTGGACGATACGAATATCGATAAATTCACGCAAATCCTGAAAGATTTCTCGAAGGATACACAATTCATCGTCGTCACGCATAACAAACGCACCATGGAAGCGGCTAAGAATATTTTTGGTATTACGATGCAGGAAGCCGGTGTTTCAAAGGTGGTTTCGGTCAAATTCAGCGACCGCGACGATGTGCAAAAAACGGACGACATCGAGAAATTCATTCGCGACAACGCCGTGGAAGACTTGTCAAGCGACGAATCCGAACCACCGGTCAAGCCTAGTGGTGACAATTGACCAAAACTTGAATTCTAATATGCCCATAAACAAAAAGGCGGATTTTTTAATCCGCCTTTTTTGTTGTCTTTTCAATCTAATTCTATTTAGCGGCCGTGTCTTCAGCCTTTCGTGTGTTAATGCCGAATGGCATGTACAGAGGGCACCAGGACATAAAGCTGGTCACGATGAAGGCCACGGCAAAAACAAGCAAAATAGTAGCAAGAAGCCCTGGAATAGTTCCCATAGCATATAGAACTATAATCACAGCCGCTGCCGCGATACGCAGACCGCGATCTAAGTTTCCCATATTTTTCTTCATGGCAATTCTCCTGAAATAGTTAACTGACGAAACTCGGTTTAAAGTTACTTTAACGTGCCGACGAAGTCACGTTAAAAATGTCGATTACAAATCGGCGGCCGGTGCGGACTTTGTTTCGGTCAAATTTGCCGTGGCGCTGTATCGTAATTTCCCCGTTTCAATCGGAATGGCAATTTTCACAAGAAGCGTAAAAATAAACATCCCCATGGACCAGATACCAAGCGCCACACAGATTTCAACCCAAGTAGGTGAATATTCAACAATCTTACCCCAGGGGCCCGGTATAAATCCGGGAATGATAAGACCCATCCCTTTTTCGATCCAGATGCTGATGAAAAGAATTGCGCAAGCGGGCAAGAGCCACTTGTGACTATTTCGAAGCGGATTCAGCGTGAGAATAGCCGTTGCGATGAGATTCATACTGATCGCCGTCCATATCCACGGCCGCAAGGCCCCAAATCCATGAAGTCCAAAAAATAAGTATACGGCGCTTTCGCTGTGGTGAGTGGGCTTGTAAAATTCCTTAAATAATTCCGAGCCGAGCATCACAAGATTGATCTGAGCCGCGACGGTCACGATGAGTGCAATTTTTCCAAGGGTTACGTTTTCTACTTTGTAGTCCGTGAATCTCCTAATGACCGATAATATGATAATGATCAACGCCGGACCGGCGGAGAACGCTGATGCTAAGAAACGGGGGCCGAGCAGCGAACTGTTCCAAAATGGACGCGCCGGTAAACCCGCATAAAGAAAGGCCGTGATGAGGTGAATACAGAAGGCCCAGAAAACGGAAATGATGACCCCGGGAACATAAACGCGTACGTTAGGGTGCTTGCCTTGATAATGACACATCAAAATATAAAACGGTATGGTGAGATTCAAAAATAAGTATCCGTTGAGAACGAGTACATCCCACGTCAGCATAGAACTTGGCCAATTGAATCGTCCGATGCCGGGAATCATGTGCCATATTCGTGCCGGCCCTCCCATATCGACCGTCACAAAGGCGAGACACATAAAGAGCGCCGCCACAGCCAGTCCTTCACCGATTAACACCGCTTTTGAAAAATCAACATCCTTCAGAATATACGTTGGCAGAACAAGCATTACGGCCGCCGCCGCCACGCCAACCAAAAATGTAAAATTGGAAATATAAAAACCCCAGCTGACACGGTCGTTGAGTCCGGTCACGGATAGCCCTTCGCGCAGTTGAATCGAGTAGGCGTACGCGCCCACCAGCATTACAAAAGTCAAGGTGCCCATCCAGACATGATAACCGACACCGCCGCGTGTGACGTTATTAAATGCATCTTTCAAAAAAGCCCGAATAATTTTCGGCTTGATGTCATCGGTTATTTTGCCGGCTTCGAAGGGAAGTTCGGCGGAGTGAACATGTTCCATAAATTAATCCATGAAGTACCAAAATTTAGGCTCGGTGCCCAGATCTTCTTTTAGACGAAATACTTTTTTATTGGCCAGCACCCATCGAATCTCACTATTCGGATCAAGAAGATTGCCGAAAATACGGGCGCCGGTCGGGCAGGCCTCCACACACGCCGGATTTTTCCCGTCGCGGGTGCGCTGAATACAGAATGTACATTTTTCCATCACGCCTTTTTTGCGAAGCCGATTGCCGAGGTAGTGCTGATTGTGATTGACCTCATTTTCCGGAACGACAGGATCTTGCCAGTTGAATCGCCGCGCATCGTACGGACAGGCCGCTTCACAATACCGGCAACCGATGCACCAATTGTAATCCACGACTACAATACCGTCCTGTTCCTTCCACGTCGCCTGAACGGGACACACATCGACGCACGGAGGACTCTCGCAATGCATACACTGCGTTCCTATATAAAAATGGCCGTCCTGAGGAACCTCATGATAAAAATTATCCGGCGCTTCGCCGAAATTCATCTGACCTTTTTTGTGTTCGTGAATAGTGATGTACTGCATGCCCGTTTCACGATCCTGATTATTTTCATTGATACAGCCTCGAATGCATTCCAGATACCCGCGGCACTTGGAAATATTGAATGCGTATCCGTATAGAACACCGGGAATTGGACCGGTTGCAGAAATATTAATGCGCTGCCCGGTATTGAGTTCGTACATCCGCTCCAGACGACTGACCGTTTCTTCTTTTTCTTTATCGGTCATGACACGGAAATTACCTTGAAAATAATCGTCCCATTCCAATTGAGATTTTTCGCGATCTTCCGCGGGCGCCAGAGGATTGCACGCCGTTTGTAAAAAGCCAAGTCCTGCCATAAGGCCGGCGGCCATGGTTTGGACGGCGCTACGGCGATCCATGCCTTTATTCATGATGTGATCGGCGGCCGTCTCTTTTTTTGCCAGGGACGAAATATTGGGCTGGTTATTATACTCACTCCACATCAGAACCGAATCCAGACTCGGCATCGCGCGGAGATAATTCATCTCGTCATCACGCTTTAGCCAGTCGCTCAGGACATTTTCGGCAAGCAATTCGTGCATACCGTTTTTGCAGGAATTATCGGAGTGGTTACAATTGCAGTTAGACATGAGTTACTTTTCTAAATTATTTCCGGCATTATTTGATCAATCGTTTCATCGTCAGACTGGGTTGTGCCGGCCACCGCTTATCCCATCGGGGCTGATGAGGATTGTGGCATTCCACACATAATTTCATCACACGCGGAGGAGCCCAGCCTCCCACGCGTTTACCGTGCGCGCCGCCTTGCCAATCCGTATATTGCCGGGAATGACACTGCTGACACAATTGATAACTCTCGTCGAAATCAATTTTCGTGCCCGTGATGGTTCTTAGTGTATTCAGATCGCCTTCATTATGACACACGACACAATTCATGATAGGTTCCGGGGCGTGTTGCAGATGAAGCTCCCAGTGGGCTTTGCGCCCGAGCGAATCGGTAGATTTCATATGGCTTAGCGGCTTGTCGTGGCAATTGGCGCACGGAAATTTTGTCATTTGACCGGTACGTGCAATGATAAAGAATGGATTTGCAACACGGTCCACGGGAATAAGTATGGGTCCATCAACGGTTGGTTGTAGATTTTGATACGCGGCGGCATTCGTCGGCTCGGACTCTTCGAGCTTTTCCAGAAAACTGCGTGAATCGCCATGACTTGAACAGCCCATGATCAGGAAGCCGGAAATGAGGAGAATGTGTTTAATAATTAATCTCATAACAAAACTGTTTATACAATCATAAGGATAAGGATTATTTCGGCCACGGCTACCTATTTCACTACCATGGGTCTCACCCATGTTTGTTCCGTTTCCACAACGCCGTGGCATTGACGGCAATTCGCACGATCCGGATGGGGCGTACGAAGTTCCTTGACCGATGCGGGGCCGCCGTGACAAGCGAGACAATTTTCACGCATTTGCAGTCCGTGTGGAATCTGCGGCGGACTTCCTGCCATCGCGGAGCGATTAATTTTTGGATGGTCCACGGTTTTCCACATAGTTTGCTTAAATAAATTTTTTGAATTAATGGGAAGGTGACATTGACGGCAACTGATCAGTTCCGGATGAGGCGTCACCGGCGCATAGGTCTTGAATTTCGGAACATAACCTCCATTCTCATGGCATTGCAGACAGGTTTTCCCTCCGAAACTCGCTTCATCGGCTACTTCGTGCGGAATCACAGGCGGCGCGCCGTCGTAGGCACGGCGTTCGTAGAAAGTTGCGAGAGTGCGGGAACCTTGCTCTTTGGCGGATTCCAGATAATATAGGGCCTGATCGGCACGTCGGAAAACACCCGATTCCTGGGGAAGCACCGGAAGGCTGACGATGGGTATGGCGAGCGTAACCGCCTCACGTTTCGATTGTACAACGCTTTGTCCGATCACGATAATCATGGACGCCATGAGTACGATGCAGATGGAAATGAAAACGACGCGGTTTTCGCGCATCAGTAGGTTCTTGAAACTCACGCGCGTTCGACCTTGACGGCACATTTCTTATAGTCCGGCTGACGCGAAATCGGGCAAAATGAATCCAGAGTTAATTCATTGATCAAAAGCGATTCATCGAAAAACGGAACAAACACCATTCCGCGCGGTGGCA
>JANNSF010000072.1:0-1916 GCA_031402315.1 bacterium
TCCAATTGCATTTAGCGCAATTCACCAAGCATCCTGGAATATGGAGGTACAGATCAAATCAGGATTTTCACTCCTCAAAAGGCATTCTGATATCCTGAATGAAGCGATCGCGACATCATTTGATATCATCTATTACGATGCCTTCGCCCCATCAAAGCAGCCAGAAATGTGGACAAAGGAAATTCTATTGGCCATCAGGCAAATCATGGCCCCGGGAGGAGTGTTAGTCACATATTGCGCGAAAGGACAGGTGAAACGCGATCTGGCTTCCTTTGGTTTGAATGTTGAAGCCCTGCCTGGCCCTCCCGGGAAAATGGAAATGACCCGTGCGACTTGCCCTTTGATGAGGGTGAAATAGTCTTTTTGGTTATTGTTTGGATTAATCGAAGAAGGCCAGCTTGAAGAAATTATTACATACCCTGCGCCTTTGCGACGCTGCGGTGAAATACCGCATATCAATCAAAACAGAATTATCTTGATTGGCGTGACACACTGATTCAATGCTACATCATGCTCATCAATATCTTCTATCCGATGCACGGCATCGAAGAAGGACAATCCCACTTTAATACAATCCGGCCTCAGGCGCTTCAGCATCCGGTCGTAAAACCCCCGCCCATATCCCACCCGATGGCCCAGAGCGTCTACTGCTAGCAAAGGGACTATGACAAGGTCGATCTTCTCATCGGGTGTTGGCACCCCCTGTTTTGGTTCCGGAATACCCCAGGTGCTGGTTTGGAGTTGATGCTGTCCTTCAAAATAGATATTCTCCAATTTGTCGTTGGGCCCAACACGAGGGAGCGAAATTCGGATATGCGGAAATTCGCGCCGTATCCGATCCATGATCATCCAGGTATCCGGCTCCTGGATGTTTTCAATCGGAAGATAAGTATGTAGGGTTTTGACAAAGGAAAGGTCGATAGAAGAAAAGAAAACGGAATAGAGCTTCAGATTAAGGGCAGCGCAATCCCCATCGCTCAACCCTTTCCTTTTTTCAAGATAAAGCTTTCGAAGTTCCTTCTTGGTCATGGTAACTCAGCACATTGAATTGAAAATCGAATGGATCAAAATGAGTTAAGAGTCTCTGGATAAATGATGGATCATGTTGATAGAAATTGAGGAAATTGTCGGTCCGCTCCTGGAGGCTGCCGGCAGGGAATAGCGCGTCTTTGACGGCTTCAATTTGTCGCAGGCTGTCGGACTGCAATCGTTTTTCGGCACGAACCATTTTTTGTTGGATGGCCAGTACCATCTTTTTCATTTTCTCCGCCTGTGCGGCGGCCATCGGCGAAAGCGTGGCGTCAATGCGGGCGCAGCGTGCCTGAACTTCAGCGAGCAGGTGCTCAAGTGTTTTTATCGTTTGATCGAGTGATAAGTCGTGCTGCGAATGCTGTGTGATCCACCGTTTGTACAGACCGTCTTTTGACTCAAAGAACGTGCCAAGAGGCAATTTGGTCATTGCTATTTTGCGAACTATTGGCGCATCCACCACCAGTGCAAAATTTCTGGGCAACAGGATCGGGAAAGGCACCTTGTTGTGTTCAAATATCTCTTTCAACTCCAGCCAATAAACAAGTTCTGCCGGCCCTCCTACGTAGGCCAGGTTGGGCAATATGATTTCCTGATAGACAGGTCGAAGAATAACATTCGGGCTAAAGACTTCAGGGGTTTCTTCTATTTTTTTTAATATTTCCTCTTTTGAAAATCGGAGTGCAGAATCTACAACCGTGAAGATGCCTTCGTGCAGTTCAAGACGGCTTCGAAGATTTTTTTCAAGATAGAAGAAATTAATTTCTCGCGGGTTCACCGGAGAATGCAGCCCCAGTGCCCCGAGAGCATGGTTTGTCTCTGAAACGAGTTTGAACGGCGTGTGCTGAAGTAAATCATCGGTTATAACGGGCCGCAATAATGCTTTC
>JANNSF010000073.1:0-3633 GCA_031402315.1 bacterium
TCCTCGGGTTCTGCCGTTTCACAGAAAGCCGTGAACCCCCGGATGTCGCAAAAAAGCACCCCCAGCAGCGCGCGGTGGCTGGACAGCAAGCCCACACAGGACCTTGCCCTGCGACTTGCACGCGACTCCGCCGAACACGCGTCTAATCTCAGCGGGGCCCTCAATCAAGATCCTGAACCTTGGCATCAGAGAGAAAGCGGCGGTTTATTAAGGAACGTGGTGTACGGATTTAACGACGGCCTTACGGCAAACTTTGGTCTAGTGGCGGGTATATTAGGCGCTGATGTTCCGGCGCACGTTATTCTAATATCCGGCGTGGCCGGCATGATGGCCGATGCTTTGTCAATGGGTTCATCCGGATACCTTGCCGCGGTAAGTGAGCGGGAAGTCTTTGAGAATGAAATTCGAATGGAAGCCGATGAAATAAGGATGATGCCTGAAATTGAGGCGGAAGAACTTAGTATCATTTATCAGGCTCGTGGAATGGATCCAGCCGAAGCCAAGCGGCTTGCCGATGACATTATGAAGGACCCCGTGCGCGCGCTTAAAGAAAAAGTCAAAGATGAACTCCATATCGGCGACGCTGCGATGAGCCCTTGGCGTGAAGGATGGATTACCGGCACGGCAACCCTCGTCGGCGCATTTATTCCCGTCGCGCCCTTCATTTTTTTCGAAGGGGCGGTGGCCATCTGGACTTCCTTTTCGATTTCCATGCTCGCACACTTTGGAGTTGGTGCGATGCGTAGCATATTTACCGGACGAGGAATTTTCCGAAGTGGTATCGACATGTTTGTTGTTGGTGTAGGCGTTGCCGCCGCCGGCTATTTCATCGGCGAGTGGATTAGTAGATTTTTTTAAGGAGTAGTAGCCCTTGAACCCCTACGCACAGATCATTCTGTTTGCCTTGCTTTTGGAATTCGCACTCGATCTTGTTGTTTCAATTCTCAATTTGAAGTCGCTCAGAACCACATTGCCTGTTGAGTTTGAGGGAATATACGACAACGCAGAATACGAGAAATCACAGAATTATACCCGTGAAATAACCCGATTTGGAATGGTAACCGGATTATTTGATCTCGCTGTCATCCTTATTTTCTGGTTCTCATCCGGCTTTGATTTAGTCGATCAATGGATCCGTGCATTTGGATTTCATCCCACGTTAAATGGGCTACTATTTATGGGATCCCTCATTTCCATGAAAGCCATTTTGAACCTACCCTTTACTATCTATTCAACATTTCATATTGAATCTAAGTACGGCTTTAATAGAACCCGTATTTCCACTTTCGTGGGAGATAGGATTAAAGGAATATCACTCTTTGTGATTCTCGGCGCGCCTTTATTGTGGGCTATTTTATGGATTTTAGGTTTCCTTGGATCCTCCGCGTGGCTCATTGGATGGACAGTTACGATTCTATTCATGTTGACGATACAGTTTATTGCGCCCACATGGATTATGCCGCTGTTCAACAAATTCCTTCCCCTTCAAAATTCCGAATTAAAGGCGGCCATATTGAATTACGCGCGCTCCGTGAGTTTCTCTATTCAGGACATCTTTATGATTGACGGTTCAAAGCGATCAACTAAAGCGAATGCTTTTTTTGCGGGGTTTGGAAAAAATAAACGTATTGCCTTATTCGACACGCTAATCGCCCAGCAAACAAACGAAGAATTGATCGCCGTAGTCGCTCATGAGGTGGGCCACTATAAGCGTCGTCACCTTGTGAAGGGGCTTGTCATCAGTATTATACACACCGGCGTCGTCTTTTATTTAATGTCTTACTTTCTAAGTCAGCAAGCCTTATACGATGCATTTTATATGCAGCATCCCTCGATCTATGCGGGACTTCTATTTTTCGGAATGTTAATCTCGCCGATCGAGTCCCTTCTTGGCATTGGGCTTCATGCACTTTCACGCAAGCACGAATACGAAGCGGATCGCTATTCGGCCGAAACGACCAAGAATCCGGCCGCCCTAATTTCTGCTTTAAAAAAGCTTTCAAAGAATAACTTATCCAATCTGACACCCCACCCTTGGCATGTCTTTCTAAACTACTCCCACCCCCCACTGATGGCACGAATCCGTGCGCTTAATAATTTGTGAAACATTTTTTCTATCTGTCGGTTTTGATTCTAGCTTGTTCCAAGTCTCCGGAGATAGAAAGGGTGCATCACAAATTTGTGAAGGACCTTTCTCAAAATAATTTTCAGGAGCTATACTCTTTCTTAACACCGTCCACCCTTGAGAACGTGCGCCTCTATAGGCTTAAGACGCGTGAGATAATTTCCACAATTCGGGCTAAATACCCTGGAAGTCAAGCCCTAAAATCCCTGGCCGACTTAACAATTCACTTTGGGGAGACCGCATTTACGGTCGAGGACTTCGAATTGGCAACCTCAGACAGTGCACTGTTTGTATCCTTTTGTGAAAAACGATTCACCGAAAAGGCCACAACCCTCAAGCTGCTTGCTTTGGGCACATCCGTATCAGAAATACAGGAATTTTCCAAGGATACCCTACTGGTAAGAACTACGATGGATGAAAACGTCATTTATATTAGGTCCTCCGGTGGATGGAAAACAAACGCTATTTTCTACCTACTCTTCGCCGAATTACGGCAGTTGGCCGAGGCCAATCTTGAAGTGACGAAAAGGAATGTTAGTGTATTCTCAGACTGAGAATTTCAGAGGCAGGAGCTTAGTTCTTTTGCCAGAGCCAGAATTTGTCAATTTCCCCCAGCAGACTTGTGTGCGTATTCATGATAGAAGATCGGTATGCAATAATTTCGTCCCTCCAATATAAAAAAGTTACCGGTTGGTCTTCATGGAGCACGGTTTGGAATTTTCTCCAGTAATGGCCTGATGAATCTTGGTTCATGGTTTGTTTTCCCATTTCAATCAGATCGTCCACGACCTTACTTTGATAGGAAATATCGTTGTAAGAGTTTTTTATGAGATCCGAATTCCATTCACTGGTCGGATCAATTTGCAACGGCACACCTACGCCTGAAATAAAGGCGTCATAGTTTTTTTTCAATTCGTTGTCATAGAATACGTTGGTTTCAACGCTTCGGATTTCAACGTGTATGCCGATAGCCTCTAGATTTTTTTTGATCACCAGTGCTGCAAATTCACGCCGATCGTTACCGGCATCGTAATACATTTCGAATTCGAATTTCAAATGATCCTTGTCCAAGATTCCATCACCATCGGAATCCTGCCAGCCTTCGGCAAGAAGCAGGCGTTTCGCTGTAGGCGGGTCAAAAGGCCAAGGTTTTATGGCGTCGTTGTAAGCCCAACGAAAAACAGGCGAAATTGGCCCAAAGGCCAACTGCCCAAATTCACCTAAGAATCCGTCCACAATTTCCTGCCTGTTTATGGCCATCGTCAATGCACGGCGAACTATTGAAGAACCAAAAAAACGATGGGGCTTGATAATTTTGCTTCCGGATTCGTGCCAGGCTTTCGCATCGATATTTTGCCAGCCTATGTAGTCGTAATACCGCCCACGCATGCGATTCAACTGCAATTCCGGATGAACTCTTCTAATTTCGGCGGCGTCCGCGGGATTGACGGGGTACATTACGTCAACTTCACCGGCTTTGAGAGAAGCCAGTCGGGTCGTATATTCGG
>JANNSF010000074.1:0-2773 GCA_031402315.1 bacterium
ATTATAAGGTATCCGTACATGGCAAGAGCCGGCAAGAAGTGAAGGGCCAGTATTTTTTTATTGGTGGGCAGTTGATCCGTCAGGGTGCCAATGTACCAGTAAAGGAAAACACCCTGCACCAGAGGAAGAGGCATATCAATACCCAAGAGAAATGGAAATCTGAAAATTTCGTCGGCAACATAGAGATAGAATATGAATAGTTGAACCACGATCGAAAAAATCCAGAGGGCGAGAATGATATCCCCTTCCGATTTTTCCTTTTTTGTGATCAGCAGGAATTCGATAAAGACCGCGATTGTAATGCCAGCGATAAATATCATGACAACTTTAGTTGGGTACAGTCCGGCCATAGCATAACGGTTTTTATCATACATAAAACCGGGCTTAAAAAGCAATACGGGGGCCTCGTTACGCCTGAATAAAAAAACCGCAGTAAGACTAACCTACAGCGGTTTGATAAAACTCTATCTTTGGACGTATTTACTTGCCCAATTGCGCCTTGAGTGCGGCCAATTCCGAATCAACCGTCGTGCTGGTCGTGAGTTTGGAGATTTCGTCGTCCAGACTATTGGATTGACCGGCTAATTCCTGATGGGCATCGGCTTCGGACTCGACATCTTCAACTTTTTTCTCGAACTTGTCGAAATTACCAAAAGCACCGCCGCCAATACCACTCATTTGCTGAGAAATCATCTTCTTAGCTTTCGCGGCCTGATGACGTGCGATGAGTGTATTTTGACGAACACGGGCTTCATCGAGTTTGGCTTTGAGCTGGGCCAATTGACCCTTCATCTGGTCAGCCGTTTGGGTGGCCTGTTGCATGGTTGGCTCAAGCGAAGTTGCCGCACCGGAATAGGATGTTTTTTTGGCCAGAGCTTGTCCCGCAAGATCGTCACGGCCGGCATTCACGGCCTGAATCGCTTTATTTTGCCATTCTTCGGCTAGTTTTTTGTTCTCATTGTATTGTTTTTCAAGGCGCTTTGCATTGGCAATGGCAGAGCCAACGGCCGTCGTTGCTTTATTCACGGCCTCTTCCATCTCAATGACCATTTGTTTGATCATTTTTTCCGGATCTTCAGATTTATCCAGAAAGTCATTGATGTTTGCTTTCGTTATGTCGGCTAAACGCGAAAAAATTCCCATGACAATTCTCCTTTTAGTATGAGTGAGTTGTTAATTTAGTCCGGTTAATGTATCGAGGATCAGGCTGTCCACAACAGCCTTGAGGTCGTTCGTTTCCTTAAACACCTTCAATTGACGGTCCGCGCTGGTACCTTCATCCAATATTTTGTAAATATAGTTGATTTCGTGGCGGCTTCCAAGTTCCTCCACCGAGTCGTCTACAAAACGAATCAATTCATGGATCAAATCTTTGACATGAACTTCTTCTCGTTTCCCGAAGTCAATTAGTTTTCCATTCAGGCCATAGCGGCTGGCTCGCCATTTGTTTTCGGAAATTAATTGATTGGGATAAATTCTCCAAGTCATATTTCGCTTATATAATTTGTACAGCGTATGCATAATGGCCTGAATGAGCGCGGCCACGGCAATCGTTTCTTCGACCCGCGTCGGAAGATCGCAAATTCTGACCTCCAGCGTGCCAAAACTTGGATGTGGTCTCGCATCCCACCAGATTTTCTTACCATTATCAATACAATGTGTCTGGATTAGTAGGTTTACATAACTTTCAAAGCTGCTCCAGGATTCAAAAATCGGAGGCGTATCAGTCCTCGGAAACCTCTGAAAAATTCTTGTTCTAAAAGAACTTAGCCCCGTATTTCGGCCGAGCCAAAAAGGAGAACTGGTCGTCATTGCCAAAATGTGTGGCAAAAAGTAGCGTATTTGATTCATAAGTGCGATACACGTTTCATTGTCCGGCATTCCAACATGAACGTGTAATCCAAAGATAAGATTTGCACGAGCGACGTCCCCCATATCCTCCACAATTTCACGGTAGCGATCGTGATCCGATATCTCCTGGTCTTTCCAATCGCTAAAGGGATGCGTGCTTGCGGCGACGACACGGAGTCCCCTCTTATTCGCCAATTCCACAATCGTCTTCCTCAATCGAACCAGGTCTGTTTTGGCTTCTTGAATATTTTTGCAAACGTTGGTGCCCACTTCGACGACGGACTGGTGCATTTCCATTTTAATTTGTTCCGACAGAATGAGCCGTCCGGCTTCGATCATTTGTCCGCTGACGTGCGAACGGAGCCCCCGCGTTTCAGGATCGATCGTCTGAAATTCTTCTTCGATACCCAGTGTAAATGTCGGTGCTGGCATTTATTTCTTTCTTTTCAATTTCGAACGTTGCGCACTCTTTGGCCGGGCTTTGGTTCCTGACTTAGGCGTCCTGGCGATAGAAATAACTTTTTTCTTTTTCTCTTTTTCCCGGATGACAAAGGTTGGCGTCGTACCGCCACCGGCCGTTACATTGGCTAAAGAAGACGCCGACAGACGTGTCAAAGCACCTTCGGTCACCGCGCCAAACGTATACGGATCCATGTCTACCACCATATCCACCCATGTTAGTTTTCCATTAGTCAGCGTTGGAAATTTCTGCCTTGGAATTTTAACCAGTTCCTGCACGACATATAGTTCTCCCGAAAGCGCGTCCTTAATGACTTTTTCCCATTGAGTTGAATCCGTTTCTTTCCCGAGATAGACCCCTTTGCCGCCGTACTCATCGTTGGGCTTAATGACGAAATCATCCTTGTGAGTCGATACATATTCCGTAAGATCAATGGTGCGGCCCTTGAATCTCGTTTTTTCA
>JANNSF010000075.1:0-12526 GCA_031402315.1 bacterium
AAATGGGCAACCATCAAGCGGAAAAAAGGAAAACTTGAGAAATCAAAAATGGCGGACTGGATGAGGGAGGAAAGACAGCCACTGATTTCCGAATGAGATCTAAATGTTATAAGGAGGCCATGATATGAGATATTTATTTGCATTGTCACTACTGATCCTGCTGGGCAGTGTCGCATGTTCACAAAAAGAGACGAAGAAAGATGTCACGGAAAAAGCCAAGGACGTTTATCATTGCACCATGCATCCCGAAGTGATTTCTGATAAACCCGGCATTTGCCCGATCTGCAATATGGATCTGGTAAAAACAATGGATGACCGCAAAGCAGCGATGGAAGATATGCCTGGAATGATTAATCTAAGCGTTCCAAAGCAAATTCTTGCGAATGTTTCAACTACTACGATCAGGCTGGAGCCGCTTTTCAAAGAGCTCGTATCGTATAGTTATCTTGATTTTGCGGAACAAAATAGAAAGCTCATTTCAGCGCGATTCAACGGGAGAATCGAGAAGTTATTTGTCAATAAAACAGGGGACTATGTGAACCGCGGCCAGCCGCTGTTTGAGATCTACAGCCCTGATTTGGTGGAGGCGCAAAATGAATATCTGATTGCCATCGAGAATACCGCATCGATCCGGAAAGCATCAATGAATGAGGGATCGGCCAAAACTAATACACTTGTCCAATCAGCAAGAAAGCGACTTGAGCTATACGGAATTACAAACGAACAAATAACGAAACTCGATTCGAGCCGTGAGATTCAATATACATTGACTTACTATTCTCCCATTAGCGGCACCGTGATTGACAAAAAAATACAGGAGGGAATGTATGTCAATGAAGGCACGCTCCTGTACGATATTGCCGATATGTCCACGCTATGGGGCATTGCCGAAATATTTGAAAAAGACTTGTCGTTAGTCAGAATAGGCGCCAAGGCTAAGCTTCGCCTTCCCGCATATCCGGATGAGATCTTCGAAGGAACCGTAAACTTCATATATCCTGTGGTAAATTCGCAAACGCGAACTGTAAAGGTTCGTTCCGAATTCTCAAATACCAACAATAAACTCAGGCCGCAAATGTATGGTGAAATCATTATTCAGCAGAATCTCGGAAAACAACTGCTGATTCCTCAGGATGCAGTTTTATTCACAGGAAAACGTCAGATTGTGTGGGTTAAAACGTCCGATGAACATTTCGAATCTCGGGAAGTGACGCTGGGCGTAAAAAACGAGGGAAAATACCAGGTATTGTCAGGCCTAAAGCCGGGTGATCAAGTCGCCCTGACCGGCGGCTTCCTGATAGATTCTGAAAGTCAGCTTCGGAGTGGAAAGACCACGGGGCCACAACATGAAGGCATGAAAATGGAAGATCCTAAGAAATTATAACCTTAGAAGGGAAAAACATTATGAAAACGATTGTATTTATCGTCATCGCGTCATTGATAACGCTCAATGGCTGTATGATGATGGGAATGGGAGGCATGACTCATGACTCACATTCTGATCACGGAACGCAACAGAGCCGATCTGTGGAAGCACAAAACAACAATCTAAAAGCTGTTTTGACCGTGTCTAATCTGACCATGGGGATGGAGTCGGAAATTTTTGTGAAAGTAAATGACCGAAATGGAGTACCCATGTCTGGAGTTAAAGTTACCATGCAGTTTGATACCGATTCGGGTATGAAGGATCACCAAACCGACGGTGAAGGATTAGTTGCATCGGAGACGTTGAAAAAAGGAGTGTACAGCCTAAAACGTCGCTTTGACGATCATGGCGGCATTCGTATTGCGGCCCAAGTGTCCGTTCCGGATAATTCCGAATCGTTAGTTCTGGCCATGACGTCAGAGGTCACGCACATGCGCGAAAGCCACGGCGGCCCTTCTATGCCAATGATTATCATGGGCGCCGCAATGATGGCGGTGATGATGGTATTTATGATCAGCAGGAATTAGTATTAGCATTAATTGTCATTTATTAGGTATTAAAAAAAATGAAGAATCAACCAAATTGAAGGAGTTTTATGAAAACAATGATGGTGTTAAGCGCCCTGTGCTTTTTGAGCCTGTCTCTATCTGCGCAGGATAAAGTCGTCGATCCAAAAGTTACGGCATCCGTCACAGAAATCGTAACCCATTATCTTGACCTGAAAAATGCACTGGCCAATGACAATGGCGGTGATGCGGCGGCCGCCGGAAAAGAAGTCGTGATTTCTCTGTCGAAAGTGGATAAGTCATTATTAACTTCCACGCAAAAGAAAGCGTACAGTGATCTAGCCGATGATGCCAAGGAAAATGCCGAACATATCGGAGAAAATGGCGGTAAGATCGAGCATCAACGCGAGCATTTCGAATTACTCAGCAAAGACGTATACGACCTGGTTAAAACCTTCGGCGGCGGACAGCCTCTTTATAAGGATTTTTGTCCAATGTATGGCGACAAGGGCGGTGCCTGGCTTAGTGAGACCAAAGAAATAAAAAATCCTTATTTTGGCAAAAAAATGCTCAAGTGCGGCTCGGTAAAGGAAGAGATCAAGTAGTCTTCCATGATCGGGATAAAAAAAATATTGGCCGGCATGCTGATCGTGTTTATGGCTATTCAGTTTATACGTCCAGCCCGAAATGAAAACGGGCAGGCGTTTTCTGCTGATGCTCCAAACAATTTCGATATCCCAGAAAATATTCTCACGATTTTGAAGAGAAGCTGCTTCGATTGCCATAGTAATAACACTCGTTATCCCTGGTATGCGCATATTCAACCGATAGGCTGGTTGGTCGCGAAGGATATTAAGGACGGCAAAGCTAAACTAAATTTTGGCGAATTGGGTGATCTCTCGCCCAGAAGAAAGGCAACCAAGTTGCAGGAAATGAAAAATCGAATAAAAGACGGCACGATGCCTCTTCCGGGTTATATTTTTTTGCATAGGGATGCGCGCCTCTCGAAAGCGGATACCGAATTAATATTAGAATGGATTGAAGATGTAGATAGGATCGGAAAAGTGTTGTTGAAGCTATGATTAGTTTTTTTTTAGAAGATGAGCAATGTCATGGTTTTCAGACGGCGGGCAGGTTACCTTAAAATCGACGTGTAAAACATGACAAAGTAAGGGCGCAATTATGAAAAAAACGATGAGAACTTTTAGAGCCGTAATTCTTGGAATGGTATGGATTTTGGGGTGCAACCACAATGACGACATGATGCAAACCATCCAAGTGAGCCCTGACAATGGAGAGACGAATATCGAGATCAATAAGACCGTAGCCTTGGCTTTTGACAGTCCGATGGATAAATCTGTTGTTCAGAGGAATTTCCACATGATGACAAAACAAAAAATGCAAACGGTTTCGGATTCGATGATGCTTTACATGGGAATGATGGGGATGATGACGCATGGGGATTCGCTGACTATTTATGACGGCATGAGAAGAATGATGGGTAATTGGATGATGCGCGGTACTTTTACATGGAATTCGGATTCAACCGGATGTACGTTTGATCCGGATTCTCTCATGATGGCCAATACTCAATACGCCGTGCACATGGGCCGTGAAATGATGAAGACGACCGATGGCAATATGATGCAAGGCACGGGTATGATGTCGACCGGCAATCACGGAATGATGGGTAATGCCGGAGGCATGATGCATGACGACAGAATGATCAGCTTTACAACCGGGAGTAAATGAGAATGCAAGCCATTAATCTTATTTTGATTGATTTCTTAAACTTGTGAAACAATATTGTTGCGTAACTGATTTTTGCGCAGACTCTTGCTTAGCGCAAAAGTTGTTAGAATTACTCTATAAACTAAATGGGGGATAGCAAAGTGAATCAGGAATTCCGAATTAATTCATCCTTCAAAGGCATTGGCTTTGCCTGGATGTTATTCTTGTCGTTTGTGACATCGGCATCCGCTCAATACCATGAAGCCTTATATGAAATGTATTTCGTAAGACAGCCAAGTGCCAGAGTTGAAGCCATGGGGCGGGGATCGGTTGCATTGAATCAGTACGGGTATTCTTCGTTGTATAATCCGGCTTTGCCGGCTAATGAGACGGCGTCGGGAATTGATTTTGGGCACTCGGGGCCAATGTATATGTTGAAAAATGCGGAATTTTTCTTTTTCAGCGGCTACTACAAGATTACTCCAAAAATTGTCTGTGGGATCTCTAACTATCGAATTTACTATAACAATGATGAGCAGGTGGTTGACCCGGAAGGAAACGTTCTTGGCAGTTTTGAACGGGTTCCCTATATTACAACATTTTCGTTCGCGGCAAATGTTTTTCCGCATTTATATGTTGGGATGAATATCAACCGGGTTTGGGATGGATTTCGTAAAAATGTGCCAAAGTCCGTTCACATACCTTATATCGAGGAGGAATCAAAAGCGTATCCTATGGACATTGGGGCGTTGTACAAGATGACTATTGGTGTAGACGACTGCCTGCAATTTGGAGCTAATTTTGCCAATATCGCAAGGTCGGAGCTGAAATATAAAAACGGAATTGACAAGCTGCCGCAATTTTTTAGTGTGGGTAGCAGCTATCAGGCTTCCTGGAATCCGGTTAAAATTCACTCGGAATTTATGACCGGAATTGAACTAACGGGAATGGAAATAATATCTATTCGTGCCGGTTACTATAGGCAGCGTCTGGATGATCTCGGTTCCGCAGAAAATCTAGACGTAATGAATAGTCGTACATGGGGTCTCGGGCTTCAATTGCCGTTTTGGGCTTTTACGTCTGTTCCAATTGTCATTCGAGTGGATTATGCGTCGCTACCACAGCAGCGGTATACACATGAAGATATCTTTGAATTCAAGAATTTCCGGACCATCAATATCGGAATGACGTTTGTCGGTCATTAGAGTGCCTGGGAGGTGATTGTGAGAATTGATCAGTTTTGTTGGTCATGTTCATTTATCAAGTTTACATAATATATATTATATATCTTATTATAATATGGGTGTATGGGTCGCGTTTATTCGGCTAATACGCATTTGAGTCATGCTTCGAGCGCCTCAGCATGACGACTTTGTTCATCAGGATCTATAAGTATTATATCAATATCCTCGTAATTGTCCAGTAAGGCTTTTTGTTTTGCGTAGATTTCTTGTTTTTCGATGATCATTTTTGCGTCAATATCGAACATGGACAATTTATTACTGATTCGTGCAATGCGTGTGACATTCACGGTATTATAACGCGGATCTACAATACCCTCCAAACAAAATGGTCCAAATGAAAGCGTTTCGGCGGCAAATTGCTCGTAGATTTTAGGAAAAAGGACAATATCAAAGACGCAGGTCAGGTCTTCCATGGTAATAAACTTCATATATTGGCCGGGACGAATCACTTCGCCGGCCTTATCCAGCTTATCACGGGTCCTAATTCGTTTGGATGAAACGAGCCAGCCGATCATTTTTACATCCATGCCCTTGTAATCATTCAAGTTAATAGCTTGAATAATGGATGGGTGATTGACTTGTTTTTGAAAAAACTCGAGCGGATGTTGATGAATAAAGTATCCAAGGAGCTCATTTTCGATAATAAGGCACTCTTCCGGCGCAAAATCGTCCAATTTAGAGAAGGTACCCTCAAAATGTGTAAGATCTACATGAAACATCTCCTGCGCGATGCGACTTTTCTGGATGTGACGGATGGCATCCAGCATGGCGATCAGCAGCGTCCGTTTTTTCCCAAGAAAGTCCAGACATCCTATTTTGATCAGAAGAATCATTTCCTCATGCTCAATATCGCTTCTCATGAAAAAGTCATACAAAGAGTCAAAAGGTCTCTCATTTCTGGCCTCCAAAACCTTTTGAATGGACTTCGATGACAAATTGCCAATAAATCGTAATCCGACACGAATGGACTTATCGCCTTCAGCCCTGTACTCGACACCACTCTTATTGATATCCGGAGGTAAAATACTCAATCCAAGCCGCCGGCACTCGGATATATAGGCCGATGGGGTGTAAAAACCGCCCTGATTGGATAATACCGCCGCCATATAGTGAGCCGGATAGTGTATTCTGAGATAAAGACCCTGAAAAGCCATCAAAGCGTAGCTCGAACTGTGCGCTTTGCAGAAGGTAAACCCGCTAAAACTCTCAATTTGGGTCCAGAGCTTCTCCACCTCGGCCTGCTGATCTATCTTTTTGAGGCAATTCCTGAAGAATTTGTCCTTCAGGGTCTGAACGACTTTCGCACTCACCTTCTTCCCGCTCATAAATCGCCTCACGACATCCGCTTCCTCCAGTCTCAAGTCTCCTACAAAATGCAAAACCTTGATCACGTCTTCCTCAAAAATCATAACCCCGTATGTTTCCGGTAATATCCTGATCAAAGGCGGTAAGGCTTCTTTTCGCTTTTCCGGATCTAAAAGTCTTTCGATAAAAGTGTACATCATGCCCGACTCCACGCACCCGGTTCGCACCATCCCTAAAACAATATAAAGAAGCTCGAATGTCGTTCCCTTGGTAATACGCATCGCATTCCGGATAAAAGGGCTTTCGGCGTGGACAACTCCAATCGTTTTTCCTGTTTTCATGAGCTCCTGAGCCTTTTTGTCTCCGAAAATCTTATCCCAGTTAAATATATCGAGCGCCTGGTGCGTATCCTTCTCGATATTATGGACAGCATCCTCGATGGTGCCGAGTCCACGGACGGCCAAAATGTCGAATTTGATCAATCCGGCGTCCTCTCCGGAATACATATCGAATTGCGTCTTCACAAATCCATTGGCGCTACGCTCTAAGGCGCAGTATTGGGTGATCGGCTTTTCGGTAATCACGATTCCGCTCGAGTGAATTCCGCTGTAATGAGGAAATCCGTCCAATTTGGAGGCTATTTTTATGATTTTTTCGAATACCTTGCCCTTTAGATCTATATTCTTAGTCTCGGGGTACTTTTCGGTCATAACCTCGAGATTGGACGACCGGGTATGGGGGATGAATTTCCGGAAAGTGTCCAATTCCCGCTCGCTGATACCGTGCGCTTTGGCCACTTCCCTGAGCGCACCTCTGGCATGCATGGTATGAATGGACGACATCATGGCTACCCGATCACGCCCATACCTTTCATAGATATAATCGAGCATTTTATCGCGGATACGCCAATTAAAATCCAGGTCAATATCCGGCGGAGATCCCCTTGAGTAATTCAGAAAGCGCTCGAAATACAAATTATACCGGATCGGATCGACTTCGGTAAGCCCAATGCAGTAACTGACGAGACTATTCGCCGCTGAACCACGACCTACATGCCAATAGCCCTGCGAATGTGCATAATTCACAATATCCCAACATATCAGAAAGTAATCGCAAAAATTCAGGTTGGAAATGACCTCGAGTTCATACTGCAGACGATCGGTCAGAATCGCGTAATTGATCGGTTTATGTTTGTCGCTGATATTATACCGTCTGATCAGGCCCTCTCCGGCGATTTTTTTCAGCATTTCCGAGCCGGAATCCGGAAATTTTCCGTCTTTTTCGCGGTACCTGGCGCAATGGTACTTTTTGAGCGTGAATTCGAATTGACATGCTTTGCTTATTTTTTCCGTATTCGCTGCTGCTTTTTCGAGTCCCCGGCCATATTTCGCCATTTCTTCCGGAGATTTAAGGTATTGCTCCGGCGTTACCTCGTCCTTCAGATCGTAGATGGTCGTGAGTTTTTTCATGGACGCCAGAATACGATAGATTTCATGATCTTCCGGCTTTTCGAAATAAACATCATTGGTCAGTACGATCGGAATATCAAGATTAATTGCAAGGTCATAAAGCATTCTATTACCTTTTTTGGCATCCGATATCGAAACCATTTCCGCGAAGAGATCCGGAACCTTCCCATTCAGAGACTTTATGACTTCCGGCGAGTTGCTGATTACAAATAGCCCCTCTGAGCTCGTTTTCAGCGTTTCACAAAGGCTAAACTGCTCATTCAATTGCCGCGCGGTGATGATTTCACACAGTCGGTGATAACCGCTGACATTCCTGCAAACTAGCACAGCATTCTGCCCTGCTTTCGCCGGATCGTCCACTTCGGCCCCGATAATCGGGAAAAGTCCGTAATCTTTGCAGTGCGAAAAGAATTCGATGACTCCGGCAATCGTATTGATGTCGGTCAAGGCCAAGCTTTCATAACCCAGATCTTTGGCTTTTCGAACAAGGCTTTCCACGGAGGAACTGCCTTTTCCATAGGAATAGTATGAGTGGACGTGTAAATGGGTGAATTTCATAATGAAAAAACCAAATTGCGCATACCAAATATAAATTTGCAACACGCAACCTAAAGGTTGCGCCTACCACCTCGAAATACCCCAAAGGGATCTATTTTGGAAAGGTTACCGAATTGTGCATGCCAAAATATCGATCTACAACACACAACCTGTCCCAAAGGGATCCATTTTGGAAAGGTTGCGCCTACCACTACCTATCCCAAAGGGACCTACCAAATTGCACATACAATCGTTTTATGCGACTAACCCGATTTTGACAACGGTACTCTTGTATTTATGATTGACTTTATCGACTGCCTTGAGAAGCCATTCCCGCCTTTCTTCATTCTGACGAAAACAGTCGATCGTAAAGGCGTCTTCTGTGAATTTTGAAACGCCAATCCCGATTAACCGAATGGTCACACGCCGGGTATCGGCTTTTTTCAGTAATCCTAAACCAATCTGATAGATAGAGGCCGGATCGTCGGTCGGACTTACCGAGATTTGCCGCGAATACTCTACCCAATCCGAGTACCGCAATGTGACTTGTACACACCGGGATTTTAATCCAAGAGCGCGGAGTTCCTCGCTGATGTCAAGCGTCATCTCATGCATCCGATTATTCAGGAAATGCTCATCGCGCGTATCGCTTGAAAAGGTTTCTGAACGGGAAATCTGCTTCTGTTCGCGGGCTACCGTCAAAAAATCGTCCCCAAAACCTTTTGCATATCGCTGAATATTCAATCCGACCTTTCCAAAGGCCTGACCGACGTATTCCGAATCAAGTTCCGCCAAATGCCCGCAGGTCCGAATACCCCTGAGATTCAGTTTTTCGCGCATCACATCGCCCACGCCGCAAAGCACACCCACACTCAATGGTTTCAGGTACAATGCCTCTGCTCCCGGAAGTATTTCGATCACCCGATCCGGTTTCGCCTGGTCGCATGCCACCTTTGCGGCTATTTTATTGGTGGCAATGCCGAGGGAGCATGGCAAGCCTATTTTAGTACGAATGGTTTTTTGTACGCGCAAGGCAAACCGGTACAAATCCCCGCCAAAAAGCTTTTCACACCCTGTCCAGTCGAGATAAAATTCGTCCAGCCCTGCCGCCTCAAATACCGGGGCATAGTTTTTAAGAAAGGCCTGCACCTTATTCGAATATTCAGAATATGCTTCATAGTGGGCGTCAATACGAATGGCATGAGGACATTTTCGTTCGGCCAGGGCGGTCGGCATGCCGGCTTTGATTCCGTAAGCCCTCACCTCGTACGATGCGCATGTCACAACGCCTCTGGAATCGGCGGAGCCCGCGACCATAATCGGCTTGCCGACCAGATCGGGATTTATGAGCCTTTCCACGGATACAAAAAAGGCTGTGAGGTCCACGTGGAGGATACGAACGGGCTTCATTTTAATTCATGTAGAGTTTAAAAACGCTTCGAATATTCACGGATACATTTTTGATCCGCATTTTTCGCTCCGGATCGAATTCCGAAATAATTTCCATATTTCCAAAAAGGTCCTCCGGTGCATTCATCTTAAGCGTTTTAAGAATTTGAAAGGCGCTTCGCTTGATGCTATCTTTGTCTTTCGGTGAAAGCGACGGCGCGATACAACTGATATTCCCGATATTTCCCGGCTTTGTTTTATAAAAATTGAGACTGGATCCGCACACCAGCCCATTTTGCAAGGATATTTCAAAACCGATACGCTCACTAAAAAAGGAATGAACCTTAAAAACGGTGAGGATACTGTGGATCGTCGAGGCGATCAGCTCCTCTTCGGTAATTGAAAAGTTTGATGTCTCCATGTCATTAGTACTTTCTGCGTGATTCGATGACTTTACCGATGATTTCAAATTCTGTATGGATCGTTTCGTACTTCGGATTCGCAGGTTCCAGACTCTGCTTTCCCTGCTTCAGGCGGTACCGCTTTACCGTCGCCTCGTCTCCCAGCATGGCGATCACAATGTCTTTATCGCGGGCGGTGTTCTGCTTCATCACAATGACGATATCGTCTTCCATGATACCGGCCTCGATCATGCTATCCCCTTTCACCCGCAATGCAAAATGGCCTGTGTTGCGTTCGGAACTCCCGGGTACATAACCTTCGATATTTTCAAAGGCTAAAATCGGTTTACCGGCCGCAACACGACCATATATCGGAATATCAGGTGAAGGCGAAAGAATTTCCATACCCCGGCGCTTTTTAGGGATAATTTTGAGATAACCCTTGGACTCGATGGCGGAAATGTGATCTTGTACGGCTTTGACCTGAATGTCAAAATGACCGCCAATCTCCCGAATCGTCGGTGCAATTCCATTTTCTGCAGCATATCCTTCAATGAATTTGAGGACATCTTCTTGTTTTTTTGACAGATAGGTCATTTTACTTCATTTGTCCTTCTAAAATTCATACTTCGATCTGGTTTAAAAGCCGTATGAATGCTTCTTTATCGGGCAAAACAGTGCGGTATCGGCTGGCAAATATTTGATCGTTGTTTTCCGGAAGAGTTATCTCCACAAGCGTCCGGCTTTTGTCTTTACACAGGATAATGCCGATGGTTTTATTTTCGTCGGGTAGTTTCACAAAACGATCATGGTAGTTTACATACATTTGCATTTGCCCGATATCCAGGTGAGTCAGTTCTCCGATTTTCAGATCAATCACAACAAAGGATTTCAATGAGCGATTAAAGAAGACCAAATCAACTTTGTAGTGTTTTTCATCGATCGCAATACGAACCTGTCTACCAACGAAGGTAAATCCTTTGCCTAGTTCTAAAAGGAAATGTTCCAATTTATCAATCAACGCCTGCTCAAGATCGCTTTCAGAATACCGATACTGTTCCGGTAAATCCAAAAACTCCAAAATATAAGGGTCTTTGAGCAAATCCACAGGCTTCTCGATAATTTGGTCGCTTTCGGAAAGTTGTTTTATGCCCTTCTTGTCTCTGCTCAAGGCCAGCCGTTCGTATAAACTGCTGTCAAACTGCCTTTGCAATTCTTTGAGCGACCAGTTATTAGCGGTACATTCTATTTCGTAAAAACTCCGTTCATCAGGATTCTGAATACGCATGAGCTTGAGGTAGTGTGACCAACTTAAAACAAAGTTATAAGAAGTCTTCTTATAAATAGAGCTATTATCGACGCCGGACACCTCTGATTCCGGAAAAGATGTTTCAGAAATTGCATGGTTCCCCGATTTCGTCAACGGCGTTGACGAAATCGACTTTGAGTATACTTGATAAAAAAAACGCATTCTATCGAGATTTTCAACCGAAAATCCTTTGCCGAAATCTGCTGTAAGTTGCTTCGAAAGTTCTTTTAATACTTGTTTGCCATATTCGGCTCTCTCTTTTCCTTGCTGCTCGTCCTCTACTATCATTTTTCCAATTTCGTAATAGGTGTAAACCATGGTTTGGTTTACGGTATGCACAACCGCCTGCCGTGCGGCCTGTAAAAGTTCGGCAATTTTAGAATAAAGGATATTTGGCAGCATTTCCCTGACCCTATCCATTCCAATGTCTCTATTTGTAAGTATTTCCATTTTCTGCAGCATATCCTTCAATAAATTTGAGGACATCTTCTTGTTTTTTTGACAGATAGGTTATTTTTATATGAATTACTTAAATTTGTATAGTATTATACTATACAAAATGCCAATTGTCAATAAGTATTTGTGGAAAAATGGGCGAATTTCATAATATTTATCCCGCAAGAAAAACCGGTCCCCTGCTTTTATTTGCGAAAAAAGTTTTATAGATTTCAAAAAAAATCGGAGGCTCGTATGTGTGGACGCTATACCCTGTCGGCAGAACTCCGGGTCATACAGGAACAGTTTGATCTGGCGAGCGGTGAAATCAAATCGTGGTTTGATCACTATGAACCGAATTATAATGTCGCTCCGACCCATCAGGTTCCGGTCATCCTACTGCACGAGGGCGAACGCCGCCTGAGCGCTATGCGATGGGGTCTCATCCCCTCCTGGGCCAAGGACGAAAAAATGGGATTCTCTACGATCAATGCGCGAAGCGAAGAAATCGCATCGAAGCCGACATTTAAAAATCTTATTCCGGCGCAGCGCTGTCTTGTGATTGCCGATGGGTTTTATGAATTCCGGGCCGAAGGAAAAATAAAAAAGCCGGTCCGGTTTATTCGGAAAGATAAATCGTTTTTTGCTTTTGCGGGTTTGTTTGATATGTGGAAACGGCCAAATGGCGAAGTGATCACTTCCTTCACGATCCTGACGACGGCGCCAAATCCCCTGGTTGCCAAGGTGCACGACCGGATGCCGGTGATACTCACG
>JANNSF010000076.1:0-1517 GCA_031402315.1 bacterium
CTCTTCCCTCCGCGAGAAAGGGTTACCTTCTTGAAATCTTCAATAATAACGGCCGAGTTTTCGCCGAAAACCTCAATGTGCTCCTTCGGAAATGATTTGTCTCCTACAGCAATGTAGTTTAGCGTTCCAATGGATCCATCATCAAATCTTAACATCACATTCAGATTATCCTTATTGGTAATATCCTCTTTCAGTCCTGAGAAACATTCTGCATAAACGCTTACGGGACGTGCTTTCAGAAGATAGCCCATCAAATCAATGAAATGGCAAACTTCTCCAATTATTCGACCCCCGCCTTCGTGCGCGTCCTGAATCCAATGTTCCTTAGGAATGAATCCGGCATTGATTCGGTAATGGATCATGTGCGGGCTGATCTTATTGTCCAGAAATTTTTTCGCTTCAACAACGCTTGGAGCAAAACGACGATTGAAACCAATCATTAATCGTCCTGGATGCTTTTCATAAGTTTTCTGGACTTGGTCTAGATGATCTCTGGAAATTGCTAATGGCTTTTCAACAAACACGGTTTTCCCTCGCTTGAGGCATTCGATGACGTAGGGCGTGTGCAAGTCATGTCGAGTCGCAATAAAGATGCAACCGATATCGGCGTGATTGAGAATTTCATTATTGTCCGTTGTATGAAACTCAAACTTAAATTTTTTGGCGGTACTTGACGCGGTCATACCTTTTGAAGTGGAGACGCCTTTCAACGACACCTTCTTTTTCATTTTCTTCAAAACAGGCAAAAGAGTACTTTGAGCAAAACTCCCGGCACCTATGAAGCCAATACGGACAATATCCTGGGGCTCATAGTTTTTTTCTTTATGAATCGAATGAAATACGGTGTGTTTTTCAAGTTTATGGCGATGTTCATATTCCAACAGAACACCAATGTAGCGTTCTTGCGATTGTGATTTCCCGGTAATTAGGTCATACGCTTGTTTTGCATCCTCTATTCTAAATCGGTGCGTCGAAAGCGAAGTTACGTCCACCTTTTTGTCGGCAACTAATTCAAGAAATGCCTGCATGTTGCGATTCTCGGTCCACCGGACGTATCCGTACGGATAGTCTACCCCCTTTTCTTCGTAAAACGAATCATACCGGCCGGGTCCGTAGGAACGCGAAAATCGTACATCAATTTCTTTCTCATAAAATGGGCTGCGGGGAATATCGGCCGGTATTCCGCCGACAATTATCAATTTGCCCTGATTTCTTAGAATGTCACCAGCCAAAAGGATCGGCTCGTTGGTTTTGGTGGAGGCGGTAATAATCACGCTATCCACACCGTAGCCATCGGTTACTTTATCCAACAATGTCATGAGTTTGTCGTCGCTCAGAAATATGTGGTCCGCACCTAATTCTTTGGCGGATTTGAGCGACGCCGGATTGATATCAATACCAATCACCTTGCAGCCGGAAGCTTTCAGAATTTGAACGGAAAGTAGCCCTAAAAGACCAAGACCCACTACCGCAATCTTTTCTCCGACCACGGCTTGTGATTGTCGTACCCCCTGAAG
>JANNSF010000077.1:0-4964 GCA_031402315.1 bacterium
CTGCTCTACCAACTGAGCTACAGAGCCATACTTTCGGTCGTATTTAGCATTAGATCGTCAAAAGGCTGGCAATTATACATAAAACACCCCTGTGTGTCAAGGTTTTTTTGCCGAAAATCCAAATTTACATTGACATACCACGTTATTTTCACTAAATTTGCAAGATTTTGGTAAGTCTAAATTTTACAATATTTTTGACTCCGGATTCTAGTTATTCAAGTGTTTTATTTATTCATTATTTGGCATTGAGGTTCGTATGAAGCTGGCAGAATTCCGATTTAAATTACCCGAAAAATACATTGCGCAATATCCGGTCGAACCTCGTGATAATGCAAAGATGATGGTGGTCAACCGCAAAGAAAATTCTCTGACCGATAAAAAATTCCGGGATATTACCGATCACATTACAAAAAAAGATTGCCTGGTCATCAATGAGACCCGCGTTTTCCCGGCCAGACTCATGGCACGTAAGGAAAAAACCAATGCGAAGGTGGAAATTTTCCTGCTTCGGGAATTGGAAAATAATCTTTGGGAGGTGCTCGTCAAGCCGGCCCGTAAAGTACGTATTGGCAATCGGCTTGTGGTGGACGGAGTAACCTGCGACGTGATTGACAATACTGTTTCCGGCGGACGTGTCGTTCGATTTGTGTACGACGGGGACTTTCATAAATTCATTGACAAAGTCGGCATCTGCCCTTTGCCTCCTTATATTAAGCGCCCCTCCGAAGAAAGCGATAAAGAAAACTATCAGACGGTATTTGCCCGCGTTCGGGGATCGGTCGCTGCACCTACTGCCGGTTTGCATTTTACCAAGGAACTTATGGCCAAACTCAAACGGAAAGGGGTTACCGTTGTGCCGCTGATACTTCACGTCGGCCTCGGAACTTTCCGCAAAGTTCAGGTCGAAGATCTCGCACGCCACAAGATGGACTCGGAATACTTTGAAATACCGGAAATCACTTCCCGTGCTATTAATAAGACCAAGGATGAAGGAGGGCGCGTTATTGCTGTCGGCTCAACGGTCGTGCGAAGCATCGAAACGTCTGTGACTTCGCTCAATCGCGTGAAACCGCATCGCGGATGGACAGATAAGTTTATATATCCTCCTTACGACTTCAAGATTGTCGATAAGATGATCACCAATTTCCATACGCCGGAATCTACACTTCTGATGTTATCCGCGGCTTTTGGCGGAAAAGAATTGGTTTTTGACGCTTACAAAAAGGCAATTAAAGACAAATATCGGTTTTATAGTTTTGGCGATGCCATGTTGATCGAATAGTCTTGATAAAATTCATTCGATGCGGTAACTTCTACTAAATAATTCAGGATGACTTGTATGAAATATTTCCTTCTCGGGACCCTGTTGTCGCTCTCTCTCGTCGCGCAAACAAAAAATTACACGACGGACCAATTGAAGGCCCTTAAACGGGTTTCTGCGGATCAATGGCGCGGTAATGTTGAAAATGCGACCAGCCGTTCATCCACCCTCGCTTCGACAACGAAGGGTACAACCGATTATCTTTCGCAGCAACTTGGCTACACGATTCTTAAATACAATCAAACGGTCGACCTTAAAGCAGAAGTGTTGGCGGTGTTTGAAGGATCCTATTCGGCCGGCCAAAGTGCAACCGGCGCAAGTGGAACACGTAACCCGAAAGCGTTTAAAATCGGACCCGGAAAATACGATATAAAAGACGGAACCATAATCCGATCAAAATAAGTTCGAAAGTTTTTAATAATAAGATCCCGTTTGACGACGGGATTTTTTTTATCTTCCTGAATATCGAAATGAAGTTGATCTAGAAATCGATGAACCGACGAAGCAGAAAACGTCACGAACGCGAGTCCACGAATAGGGCGCATACGCGTTACAAAAAACTCTCCCTCATCTGAATTCTTCATCTTTACAGGCCCCGCCCGGTAAGTATCATGGCAGTCATTTTATAACGCGCCACGTGATCCAAGGGCTTTTTTCAACGACTGTCTCTATTGTCGAAAACAGCAAGTCTTGTGAAGAATCCATTAGGAGCAGCACGGTTAAATTTTGAGCCGACCAGTTCAAAAATTCCGTTAAATTCTATTGCGCGCTTGATTCACAGTAATTTTTTCGGTAGAATTGTCTCACGAAATATTTGAATTCAATAAAATTCGAGGAGAAAATAGATGGCCTTCACGCTACCCAATTTACCCTATCCGCACGATGCGTTGGAACCCCATATTGATAAAGCGACGATGGAAATTCACCACGGCAAACACCATAATGCCTACGTGACAAATCTTAACAATGCTATTGCGGGAACGGATGCCGAGAAAATGTCAATTGAAGATATCTGTAAAAGTATTTCCAAATTTCCTGCTCCGGTTCGTAACAACGGCGGAGGCCATTACAATCACAGTTTATTTTGGACCGTCTTGGGACCAAAGGCAGGTGGCGAACCGCAAGGTGATCTTGCTTCGGCTATCAATTCTGCATTTGGATCGTTTGCCGATTTCAAAACACAATTCGCACAGGCCGGTACAACGCGGTTTGGTTCCGGTTGGGCGTGGCTGATTGTGAAGGATGGCAAACTAACGATCTGTTCGACGCCCAATCAGGATAATCCGCTCATGGACATTGCGGAAGTCAAAGGCATTCCAATTTTGGGCCTTGACGTTTGGGAACACGCTTATTATCTAAAATATCAAAATCGGCGTCCAGATTATATCGCCGCTTTTTGGAATGCGGTGAACTGGAATCAGGTCGCGGATAATTATAAGAAGGCTAAGTAAGAACTTTTATTAACGAGGAATCGTCATGGACGTCACCGAAGAAATCAAAGAAAATGTTTTTCTGACCAAAGTGGAAGCTTTGTACGACTGGGGGCGTCGAAATTCCCTTTGGCCTCTGCCCTTTGGAACAGCTTGTTGTGCGATTGAAATGATGGCGGCCCTCGGACCTCGTTACGACATGTCGCGCTTCGGTTCGGAAGCCATTCGCTTTTCTCCTCGTCAGGCCGACATGATGATCGTCTCGGGACGCGTTTCTATAAAAATGATGCCTGTTCTCAAACGCATCTGGGATCAAATGCCGGAGCCCAAATGGTGTATTTCCATGGGTGCTTGCGCGTCGACCGGAGGATTTTTTAATACGTATACCTTGATTCAAGGCGTCGATCAATTCATACCGGTAGACGTCTATATTCCGGGCTGTCCTCCTCGTCCCGAGGGACTAATCGAAGCGACCATGAAAATCCAGCAGCTCATCGCCAAGAAAGAAAAAGTGTACGCACGAAACGTCATCGACGATGCCACCTACGGTGAAAATCATGTCGGCATTTCCGGGCGTAAAAAAGATATGGAAGCCGAAATTGTTTCGGGAAAATTTGATTAGAAAGTTTTTATTTCGATGTATTGTTTACGAACGGTCTGACGCAAGTTAGACCGTTTTTTATTGACCCTACATTCGCCTCCTTTATGACGTATCAAGAAACACTGAAATATCTCTACGACCTCCAGCTCTTTGGCATCAAATTGGGTCTGGAAAACGCCGCGCAATTGTCAGCTTTTCTAAATCATCCGCATAGAAAATACTCCACCATTCATGTTGCCGGAACCAATGGCAAGGGATCAACTTGTGCGATGGTCGCTTCGATTTTTCAGGCGGCGGGCTACAAAACCGGCCTCTACACTTCTCCGCATATTTTTGATTTTTCAGAGCGAATCCAAATTAATGGCGTTAGAATTTCCGAAAGCACAATTGTACGCATTACGCAAAATATGAAATCGGAGATCGATCGCCTCAAATGCACTTTTTTTGAAGCCACTACTCTTTTGGCTTTGGAGTATTTTGCGGAAAATCATGTCGATGTGGCGATTGTGGAAACAGGCCTTGGAGGCCGCCTGGACGCCACGAATATTATTTCTCCCGTGATTTCGGTCATAACTTCTATTGGTATTGACCATGAAAAATATCTCGGTGATACGCTTGAACGGATCGCTCGCGAAAAGGCGGGCATTATCAAAAAAAACACGCCCGTCGTAATAGGAAATATCAAACCCGATTTGAAATCTATTTTTCTTGGATTCGCCTCAGAAGAGAAAAGTGATATCTACTTTATCGATGAATGTGCAGAATTAAGCCATGTCTCCCATTCCTGGAATGGAATTCGGTTTAGTATTGATCTATTTGGAAGACAATTAAACGTAACATCTACGCTACTTGGTGAACATCAGATTGACAATGCTTGTGCGGCTATTGCCGCCGTATTGGGCCAAAAAAAGTTAGCCGTCACAACGGCCGATATTTTGAGTGGCATCCAAAAAGCCAAATGGCCTGGACGTATGGAGATTTTGGAAAGGGAACCTTATCTTATTGCCGACGCCGCCCACAATCCGGAAGGGATGCGAAGACTCGCCAATTCCCTTAAAACTCTTGGCGGCGGACGCATTTTCCTTGTCATAGGTATGCTCGCGGACAAAGATTACGAAAAATGCGCCGCGGAAATAGGTCCGATGGCTTATGCGGTGAGAACGGTAACGCCAAAGCACGAACGAGCCTTGCCCGGGCATGCACTTAAAGACATTTTTTTGAAATACGCGAACAACGTCGAGGACACACCGTCTGTACGAGAAGCGGTCGCGCGTATAAAAGAACTTGCCAATCCAAGCGACATCATAGTCGTCACCGGGTCATTCTTTACGTTGGGAGAATTGAACAATTTTCGGACGTTATGAAATTCCGAAGTAGTTGCATAAAAAAAGAGGCGCATACTATGCGCCTCCGGTATGCCAACTGAATTTAAGAATACTTATTCTTTTTCTTCCTCTTCCGCCAAAAGTTCGCCGACTTTTACATGCGGATGCGCTTTGATCTTCCCATTAAATTTCTTGAGCTGAGCTTCTATTTTATCAATCGCCTCATCAATTGCTTTCGTCACGTCACCGGCCTTTGTTTTGACATGCAATGTTTTTGAATACACTTT
>JANNSF010000078.1:0-3227 GCA_031402315.1 bacterium
GGATCACCAATAAATTACATGGCATATCGCCAAAAATATACTCTAGATCGTGTGGGAATACCCGATCAAAGACAGAGAACCTTCTGCGCGAGGCGCCTACTATTAATAAGTCTGCATTTTTGCGTTGCGCAAATTTTGAGAGTTCGAATCCGGCTTTGCCCGAAACCATTTTGATATTTACTTTGAGCTTGTCGTGCGGAATTCTTCTAAGGATTTCTTCCACCTTATCAATTTCATCTTTCACCAGGTGTTGACGCATGTCGTCATACTCTTCTTCGGTGCATTGATCGGCCGTAGCCATGGTAAGGCCATACATCTTTAACTCGCGCACAATATGCACCCAGTTTGATTTCTCTTTCAATCCCAATTCACAAGCTGCAGAAATAGCTTCTGTTACATATGGACTATCCTCAGCATTGACCACAATATTTTTGTACGATGTTGGTGAAGTTGTGGGGTTGGTGATCATCAAGAATGAGCAGTCGGCTTTGCGCATGATCTGACGCGCAATGGTGCCGATGTAATAGCCCACCAGGTTTTCTTTTTTGAGCGCACCCGCTATTAACAGATCTATTTTTTCGCGTTGACAGACTTTCAATATGCTGTCAATAGGTTTTCCGTTTTCCCAGCAGATTTTTACTTCCAATGCTTGTAGCCCTGTCTTTTCCAGTAAACTATTCATCAACTTGTCTTCATGGTCGCCCACATGAATTAATACAAGACTTGCCTTGTAGAGCAATGTCAATCTTGCCGCTTCGGCCAGCATAGCTTCAGAAGTGGGGGAAAAGGCAATTGCAAGACCTATTTTGTAAATACCAAAATTCATGCTTTAAAATAGTCAATGGAATTCAATTATTTGAAGTCAAATCTGGAATTAACCTCATATTACCCAATATTCAGTTATTATATTTGGCAAATAAAGTTCTCTAATGTCGATCCAGAACCTGATTATAGGTAATCAACAAATTAAAACTGAAGCCCATAGACGTAAAATTCTTTTAGGAGGCTACCTGATTTTAATTTATATCGGCATTGGCCTTTTTTTCTTTGTTTTCAATTTGTTTAATCCCGAAGGCGATCCCACCAGCATTTTTATTGGTTTCATTGTGTCAATTGTCTGTCTTCTTTTGCTTCGTGCAGGATATACGGATACGGCCATTGTCATTCATTTTATAAGAGCCAACTTCCTTGCGTTTTATTTTTCAATGATTGATGAAAATGTACTATACACCGGCACTTATATATACTTTGTTCCTGCCAGTCTTGGGGCACTGGCGGTTTATGGATATACTGAGCGCTGGAAAGGAATAGGTTTTGCCGCAATAAGCTTTTTGCTTTTTTTATACGCCTTGTTTCAACCCGCAAACTTTTCAGCCGGAGATGCTCATTTTTATTTCATCATGAATTTTTTTGTTGTCTTTGTCATAGGAATACTGATTGTTATTTTCTTTGACAAAATGGTGTTGACAGCTGAACAGAAAATTCAAGACAAGAATGAAGAGTTGATCAAGGCCAATTCTGAGCTGGATCGGTTTGTGTATAGTGCTTCACATGATTTGCGCGCGCCACTCAGTTCCCTTTTGGGCCTGATCAACATTTCGAGGCTAGCTGTCAAGCCAGAAGAATTAAAGAATAATCTCGATATGATGGAAGGCAGAGTACTTCATTTAGATAGTTTTATAAAAGAGATTATTAACTATTCCCGAAATTCGAGGTTGCGGATACAAACGGATAACATCAACCTGCTTGCCTCGGTAACGGATGTTATGGATAGCCTTAGATTCTCTGAACGGGCCGCACAAATTAAGATTGAAATCCTTGTTTCTCCCCATCTTCACATAATGGCAGATGCGAACCGACTGAAAGTTGTTCTAACCAATCTTATTTCCAATTCAATTCGGTATGCAGACTTTACTAAGAAAAATCCTTTCATTAAAATTGAGACTTTTAATGTAGAAGATAAAACCAAAATACAGATAACTGACAACGGTCAGGGAATAGCAAAAGAGCATCATGATAAAATTTTTGATATGTTTTATCGTGCTTCTGAAAATTCAAAGGGGTCTGGCTTAGGATTATATATTGTTATGGAGACCCTGACACGAATGGGAGGAACTATTGAAGCGACCTCTGAGCATGGAAGTGGCTCTACCTTTGCAATCATTCTGCCAAATCATAATGGCTAAGCCAACTACTTCCTATGCGTAATTTATCTTGTATCTTCAATCATTTTGCAGGCAGATCTTCAGGGACATGAACTCAGGAAAACATTTTTGGAACTTTCTTCTACGCTATGATGGGTCGCTGAAACGGAGTATTTATAAGAAGGCAATTTTAAGGGGTCAGTTGACACTACTGGCGCTTGTTGTTGGTGTGGTCTACATAATAATTGACACTGCCAATGATATTTATTTCAACTTGCCCTACTATTTTTTTCTTATCGCTTTTTCTTTAGTCACCTTATTTTTAAATCGAAATGGCCATTTTAAAATGGCCAACTACGTTTTTCTTATTCTGCTTAATGCCCTCATTTATGTTTTTGCTTCAAACGATACCTATCGAAGTGGCGTCTATATTTATTTTATTGTTTGCTCGCTTACTTCACTCACACTCTGCGGATACGAACAGCTTAGAACCGGATTACTCTTTTGCGTGCTTTCACTTCTTCTTTTTACGTTAGCATATGTATTTAAAATATATCCATTAATGCCTCACGCGGATGTACCAGAATCGTATGTAACCATTGCTTTCATAACCAACTTCATCGTATCGCTCATCACCACAGCCACTCTGCTTTTCTTTTTACTGGATATCAATTTTCGGGCGGAGGAAGAATTGAGTAAGAACAATGAGCTACTGACTAAAACAAATTCAGAGCTTGACCGATTTGTATACAGTGCCTCGCATGATTTGCGCGCTCCACTCAGTTCACTTTTAGGGCTGATTAATATCTCTAAACTGACTGTTGACCGAGAAGAATTAATGAGTCATCTCAAGATGATGGAAGGCCGAGTAATTCACCTTGATAGTTTCATAAAAGAAATCATAAATTATTCCCGAAATTCAAGATTGCAGATTCAAACTGATCGAGTGAACCTGCTAACCTTAATCACCGATGTGATGGATAGCTTGAGATTCTCTGAGTATGCCACGCACATTAAGATAGAGATCCTTGTTTCTCCCGACCTTCAACTAATTGCAGATACTAACCGACTGAAAGTTGTATT
>JANNSF010000079.1:0-23952 GCA_031402315.1 bacterium
CTGTCCTTGGCCACCGCGCGATGGCTGTCCATAAAGGCCTCCAGAAAATTGCCCCGGGCAAATATCTGATCCTCAGGATGATGGCGGACGGGTATGCCATTGGAATCGAGAAGGGGAAATGATTTTTCCCCGCGACTCAAACGCGCAATATTTTGGCCCTTATATTTTGTGGAATCGTATTGAATGAGATGTGGAAGGCCTTTGACGTAGGCGTATTTTCTATTGGCGTCGTAAAAGCCTTCTTCGCCGTAAAGCGTCACCGATTCGACGCTGTCGTATACGACCACGCGGCCTTGCGCAAAAAGTTGTTGATTGGTCTGATAGTACGTCATCGAGTCGGACGCCATCGTATTCGTGCCGTCGACAAAAATAACATCGCCTTCGCACACCGCTTTCTTGAGCTTTGCGTAATATCTCGATTTATCGCAATAGACCGTTCGATGGCCGTCGAAAAGAACGACATGACCCAGAAGAATGGCGGTTTGCAAATCGCGAAAGAAGGCGGCCTCATCGCAAGTGACGGATAACGTATCCTGAGAAAAGCGAACATGACCCCGCGCTTTCATGACGTCCTGATTATCAATTCGGAGATTTTCAATTTCATCCGCCGCTTCCAGTTTTAGCGGTTTGTAGGATTCCTGAGCGTGTAAGTGAGAATTGGTCAACAGCGACCAAACGAGAATTAAAGGCGCGATGCGAGACGCGTTTCGTATTTTCCAAAAAACGGTGAGACTATTTTTTTTCATTGAGCATCTTTTGCATTTCGCGATTCATTTCGTCCTCGCGTTTTGGCTTCGTCGTTTTCACTTCACCACGCCTCAGGTCAATGTCCCTTGCGGAGCGGCCTGTGGCCTGGCGCATTTTCCAATTCGTCAGATCTTTATTGGCCTCAAAACGTACGCCCACCAAGGTGTCCTGATTTGTCGCAAGGGTGACCTCGTTGTCGGCAAAAATTCGTTCTTTAGCATTGTCCCAGTATATTTTATCGGTTCTGAGCGACACGCCGCTGTCAGAAATAATGTAGACGCGGCCCCATGCGGTAAATAATTTTGTGTTTTCACGCAATTCTCCGCTATCCGATACCAGTGTCGCGCTGTGTTTGCCCTTTTCATAAAATTCAACCCGCACGCCATCGCCAAAGGTTGTCAATTGGTCTGCATTCCACTTCATCATGCGGCCAAAGGTCATCTCCGAAGAAATTTCTCCGTTGTTAGTAAATACGGCTTTTGAATTCCAGCTTTCCTGATCGGGAACCTTGCTGGGTTTCTTTGTCTCTTCCCCCTCATCGGCAAAATTAGAACACCCTGCAAGCAACAAGATCAGCACAATGTTATGAAGTTCTAAGACTCGGCGATTTGTAAAAGAAGGTTTCATTTATGAATCATAACGTATAAAGGCCAATGAGTTGATCGGTTTGAGTTCCTCAATATGGTATTGCAAATGTTTCACGAGTAGATTCGCCATTTCTCGAAGGATTTTTTCCGACGCGGCGATATTGGAAATACCTTGTCCTCGGGAACGTGCCATCTGGGCCAGAGTGGCCGCCGATTCGTGAGAGACTCTAAAGTGAGCGAGGGCTTGATCCTCCGGATGACAATTGTCACAGGCTAACTGTCCGCGATCAAAATTGAATCGTAATCGGCCCTGGTCCGGCCCGTGCTTATAATGATCACAGTTTTCCATATTCATTCGAAAGCCTAATTTCTCAGAGAACTCCATCATAAAAAGAATCCAATAATTCATCGCTCGTTTGTCAGCGTCATTGAGCGCTTTCAGAATATTCGTCAGCAAATAAAAAATTTCATCCGACAATTCGCCAAGGGGGCTTGTTTTCTGAATCATTTCAATTACCGCCAGCGCCATATACGTTCTCGATAGATCATCACGAATTTTAAAAAAGGGTTGAATGACGACGGCGTCCGACAGGTATTGTATGTCTCGATTTTCGCGTTCATAAAAAATAACGGTGGCGTGGGTAAAAAGTTCGAGTGAGCCGCCATATTTGCTTTTCGTATCGCGGGCACCTTTTGCCATCAGGGACAAACGACCAAAGTCCTTTGACAAAACGGTCAAAATCTTGCTCGTTTCGCCATAAGGTATTGTTTTTAGTATAATAGCTTCTGAGCGACAAATCGCCATAACTTGGCTTACTTTTTGCTAAATTCTCTTGTATAATAAAACAAGCAATGGATAAAATCAAATATTGTGAATTGCGAGAACGAGTTGAAAAGATCTGAAAAATTACTGTCAACGGTTGTATGGACAATCAGCAATCCAATGAAACCCTCGATTTATCAAAACAAACGATTTCGGGTCACGTTCTTTTAGATTAATAAATCGTCTTCATGGGATCAATTGTCGATAAAAATAGAAAGGGCACGAAATTATCTAGTCCTAATTCTTTGCATTAACCGGTTTGTATATGATATTAAAAATCTTTGCATACTCCTCAATTGACGGTAATCCCATCTCAGTACGCCGCTCATTTACCCTTGCTTCGTCTTCAATCTCATAAAACTGCAGTTCACCCTTCATATTTCGTCTAAGTTGGGAACCATAAAGTTGTTTTTGACCTTTTTCCATACGAATACGGTCTATAAGTAATGCTAATTCCGACTTTCTTGCCCCACCAGACTCTACTGCCTTTTTTATCAAAGGAAGATATTTTTCATGAGTGCTCAAATGAGAGTGTTGGATAACTAAAAATGCAACCGAAGATGCTACATCTCCAACCATTTGTTTTGTTGGCCATCCAATCTTTGCAATGATACGCTCCAAAAACACTAGATTCTCATTATCCACCTTGTAAGCAACGGAATCGACAAAAGCCGAATCTTTTAACCTATATGTTTTTAACAGGGAGTCTATTCGTCTTATATTTTCCGGAGTCCTTTCATTTTGATCTCGCTCCAGCACAAAAAGAAGTGTGTCCCGATAGGGGCGATATTCAACGGGAATTGAACTTAACACGATTCCTTCCCATTCCATTATTTTTGTCGCCCAAATCGTGTCCTTTCGCAGAGACACTAAATCGGCATCCGCCTTCAACCAATCAAAAGTCCTTTCCTTTCTTCGACTTAGAGAAAAGGCCCTATCCAAGCTAGCATAGGCTTTCAACCGCTCTCCGGCTAAAGCAAAGCAACATGCCGCGCTATAATAATGAGCCGAATTATTTGAATCTAATTTGGTAGCCATTATGTTCATTTCCGCGCAATTTAAATACTCCTTACGCTTGTAGTAGTCATCGGCCTTTTTGTGTAGTTCAGACGCAGTTTGCGTATGTACCGGAGCCGAAGCGAACAGCCAGATTGCTACACATCCAAACTTCATGATTGTGATTCCTTTCTATTAGTAACATAATTTTTCCATTCAGAATTCGTACAACTGCATTATATCCATGTACCACTTATCGCCGCAACGTTCGCGAGCCATCCCGGCAAGCGCATCCTGCACCTCCAGAAGCCTGGACAGCTTTATAGAATCTTGAAAAAGGTCATCTGATGACAAAATCAGAACTTTCTCGATTAAAAAATATCAAAGTATAGAAGAGACAACTCTACGAAAAGAATTTCCCATAGAATAATAAAAGCTAAATGATTTTTCTATCCGTGTCAAGACACAATGATGTGGTTGTAGGTGTCTAATTCAAATTTTATCACATTCATCTAATAGACACGGGGGAGGCGAAAACATAACTTCACAATCGTGAAAAGTCGAGAGTTAAAAATTGCAGAATGTATGAGAGAGAGAGTGCTGGCGCAGTTCGTCGAGGATTCTAACGAGCCACAGGAAGTTGCCTCAAGAAGAAATCGGAGTACAAACGTCCCAAACGTTTGGTACTCGTCACCACGAAAGTTGCCTAAATAAATCAATTTCAAGCGTCATTGAATCAAGAGCTCGCGCTAGGCGGGCTCTTTTTTTGTAAGGAGGCGCCTCAAAATTGCTATTGCATTTCTATCGCTCATTAAATACTTTTTTCCGCAATTTTTTTCCACTGAAATTTATGCTTTGCGAGGAGAGTAATCACATTGGGTTGGACGGTAGAAGATTCAAATAAACTTTATAGTGTCGAGGATTGGGGAGCGGGTTATTTTCATATCAATCAAAAGGGAAATATTTCAGTCACACCGACGGACGATCCGTCCAAAGCGATTGATCTCAAAACAGTCATTGACGACGTGCGTGCGCGTGGAATTGAAATTCCGACGCTCATACGTTTTCAGGACATTTTGCGGAGTCGCGTAAAAGAGATTAACGAAAGTTTTCGGCAAGCGATTCGCGAATTTAATTACCAGGGTCAATACACCGGTGTTTTCCCGATTAAAGTGAATCAGCTTCGTGAAGCGGTCGAAGAGATTCTGGATGCCGGAGTTCCGTACAATTATGGTATTGAATGCGGGAGCAAGCCGGAACTCTACGTGGCGCTGGCTCTTGTGGAGGATAAGGATCGCCTGATCATTGCTAATGGCTATAAAGATGCACAATTCATACGCATGGCGCTCCTCGGAAAACAACTGCGCAAAAACGTCATTATCGTCGTCGAAAAACTATCCGAACTCAAACAAATTTTACAAATTTCTCAGGAACTTGGAGTAGAACCAACGATTGGAATTCGCGCCAAGCTGAGCGCCAAAGGCGGTGGTAAGTGGGAAGCATCGAGCGGGGATCAGTCGAAATTCGGTTTGTCTACGACGGAGTTTGTTGAAGCGATAGAAATTCTAAAAGAAAACAATCTTACCCATACCTTTAAACTTCTTCACTTTCACATCGGCTCGCAAGTGCCGGATATTCGAGCGATCAAGAATGCCGTGAAAGAGGGCGCGCGCATTTATGCCAGTGCTCATAAAATGGGTATTACGATTCAATACATTGACGTCGGCGGAGGTCTCGGCGTGGATTATGACGGTTCCCGTACGACGTTTCGCAGCAGTATGAATTATACCATGCAAGAGTACGCAAATGATATTGTCTATACTATTTTAGAGGTATGCAATTCGGAAGAAATTCCACATCCGAATATTGTCAGCGAAAGTGGGCGTGCAATTGTCGCGCATCACTCGGTCTTGGTTATGGAAATTTTCGGAAACATTGAAAAAAAGCCAAGCGCGCGAACGGTGGATGTTACTCCGGACGATCCGGATATTATTCAGGAAATGATCGACCTTCGCCATCAGCTTCACAAAAAAAATACGAATTATCTCGAAGTGTATCACGACGCCGCGCAGAGGCGGGAAGAAGCGCATTCACTTTTTTCACTCGGTTATCTATCGCTGATTGAGAAGGCGAAGGTTGAAAACTTGTATTGGGAGACGCTCAATATGATTCGTGAGATCACGAAAAATATGGAGAATGTGCCGGAGGAATTGCAGGAACTGGAGCCCAAATTGGCCGATCAGTATTTGTGTAATTTTTCGATTTTCCAATCACTGCTGGATCATTGGGCGATTGACCATCTTTTTCCCATAGCGCCAATCCATCGTCTTAATGAGGAACCTTCCAAACGTGCGGTGTTGGTGGATATCACCTGCGATTCGGATGGTAAAATCACCAAGTTTATTGACATGAAGGACGTCAAGGATAAACTGGAACTGCATCCTTTGAATGATCAGCCGTATTACGTGGGAATTTTTCTGCTTGGAGCCTATCAGGATATCATGGGGGACATGCATAATCTTTTCGGTCGTGTGAATGAAGTTCATGTTTTTATGGACGATGAGGAACCAGACAATTATTACATCGAGGAAGTTATTCCGGGATCCAACGTTGGCCAGGTTTTGTCGCTCGTGCAATACAATGAGGTCGAAATTATCAAACTCATCAAAAAGAGTGTGGATCAGCGAATCAAAGAAGGTGTGATCAAGCCAAGTGAAGGCGTTAAACTTTTGGACACTTACGAAAACGGTCTAAAAGACTATACGTATTTGCAATTTCAAAACGGCCGACCGAAACCGTGAGAAAGCGATACGCTTTTTTATTAACGGCTGTACTGTTCTTTTTTAGTTTTCCTCCTTTTTGTTATACTGCGTTTCTTGCCTATTTTGTTCTAATTCCATTTCTATTCTTGATTGAAAAAATGTCGTTTCGTGCGTCCTTTCGGAAAGGCTATGCGCTGGGCTTTTTGACGATTGGCGGATTTATGTACTGGCTTAATTGGAATACGGGCGCCAATCTTTTCCAGGCCACCGGAATGTATTTGGGCTCTGTTTTTTATCTCGCGCTGTATTGGGGGATTTTTTCTACCACCCAGGTTTGGGCTTTTCAGAAAATGGGGAGAAAATCATTTTGGTTGGTGCCATTTACCTGGACGGCGCTTGACTACGCGCAATCGCTGAGTGAGCTTGGTTTTACATGGCACTCTCTGGCGACAACACAAACATACTATACGCCGCTTATTCAATTCGTCGAGTTTACGGGAATGTACGGCCTGACGTTCATGATTGTGATGGCCAATGTGCTGATTTATTTTTTACTATGTGAATATCGTGAGTCAAAAATTGATCGCATGAAAATTGTTTATCTTTTAGTTCTTTTGATAGTACCGCTTGTGCATGGAATTTTCGTTTTATCACGCGAAGAGAAAGTAAAAACATCATTCAGTGTTTCTATCATTCAACCGAATATCGAGCCCAATAAAAAATGGCTAGTGCGTGATTGGGCATTTGATGAATTGATCCGGATGACCCAAGAGGCGCCCAATTCCGACTTGATCGTATGGCCGGAAACCGCTTTGCCGGTTCGTTTGCGCGTGGATAAATTCAGAATGGATTCAATTCGAAATGTTCTTATTCGGAAAAAGTCTTCTCTTCTGACCGGAGTGCCTGATCGCAAAACAGTCGAAGACACAAATGGGAATACGAATTCACATTACTATAATTCGGTATTTCTAATTCGACCCGACAATAAAAATTTGGACTCCTACGACAAGGTTCATCTTGTTCCTTTTGGAGAGTTTGTTCCAAATTTCTTGTTCTTTCTCAAAGGAATAGCGATGGAAGTCGGCGCTTCGGATTATTACCCGGGGGATCAAGTCGAAGTATTCAACGTTCCGGTGAAAAAAGATTCAATAAAAATCATGCCGGTCATTTGTTTGGAGTCGATTTACCCGCAATTATTTTTAGAAGGTGTACGCAAGGGTGCTGAATGCGCCGCCATTGTAACGAATGACGCCTGGTACGATGGGACGCCCGGACCTGAGCAACATGCACGTATAGCCGTTCTAAGGGCGATCGAGAATAGAATTGCGATTGTTCGGTGTGCAAATTCCGGGGTTTCCGGAATTATTGATTCTCGTGGAGTATTTACGGACTACGGGCCTAACGGGGAGCGCTTAATAATCAATGGACTTGTAAATATTGTCGCGGAGGAAACCCTGTTTAAACGTTGGGGATTTTGGTTTCCGGGAATTTGCTTCGTTGTCGTGTTTGCGTCCATTGGAATCTTGTTTTTCAAGAAACGAACCCTGTGAAAAAAGTATTTTTTATTTCTGATGCACATCTGCAGAATGTTCTCCACACGGGTGAGATGAGCAAACGTGAAAAACTGGCCTCATTTTTCGAAATGGTTCGGCAGGAAGGATCCGCACTCTATGTTGTGGGAGACTTATTTGATTTTTGGTTCGAATATAAGCGTGTCATAACGAAGGATGGATTTTGGGGTGCGTACCAACTCAAATTATTAGTTGACGCAGGTATTGAAATTCACCTTATTGCAGGCAATCATGACTACTGGATGCGTGATTTTTTTTCAAAGGAAATCGGTGTCTTCAGTCATAAAGAACCTTTGTCCGTAAAAATATTCGGCAAGAATATATTCCTGATTCACGGCGATGGTCTATCCGATCTCGATGCACGCTACCGGATTTTGCGTCGGATTTTAAGAAATACGCTAAATATTTTCTTATTTCGTTGGCTTCATCCCGATTTGGGCATCGCTCTGGCGAATCGATGGTCGCACCGCAGCGCAATGAACGATGCGGAATTTAAGAAGTATTTGCAGGATGAGAGTTATCTCAAACAGGTGCACACTTTTTTCGATCGTGGACATGACGTTGTCATTATGGGGCATCATCATGTGCCGCGGGAATTGATTTTTGGCAATAAACGGTGTTATACTCTCGGGGATTGGATTACGCATTTTACCTATGTAGAAATGGACGAAGATACGATGCGGTTAAGAAAATGGTGAAACGTGTTATCCTGGTGCTAGCCTTCGCGGGTACACTGTATGCTCAGTCTCCGCGGGATGCGATGCGCCTCGTCTGGAATAACTTCGGCAGCTCCGATCGTGATACATCCAAATTTATTCAGAGTACCTACGACTGGAACGAAATTACGCGACGCGCGTTTGAAGTGAATTGGGTCAATTTTTCGTCCGCCTGGCAAAGACGATTTCAAGAAGCGATTCAGGCGACGGTGACCGATCGTGTGTACCGGCATTTGCGTGGCTTGAAGGGGAACCATGCACAGGTTGTGCGTTGGGGTGATGAGGAAATTGGTGACAGCCGAGCACGAATTAAAGTAGAATTTCTTGCCGATGGAGATTGGCAATCCGCAGAAATGGACGTCAGTTTTACCGATGGAAATTGGAAAATCTATGATCTAAGAACCACTAACGCCAAACTGTCCTCGATTTTTGAGGGACTCGACGACCTCGTTTCGACGGGCTTTGGAAATGAATATATTGAAGCTCTTATATTGAGTCGTGACGAATTTGTAATCGATGAAATTGTACCCGGAGAATCGGGCCAATTTCCGCGCGGTTGGGGCTGGCGCAAAAAGGATGACAGCCGGATTCGTGAAAAGAAAACTTACTCCGTTCAAACGCAAAGCGACAATTTTTATATTCAGGCGCAATCTTCCAAGGAAGGCGTTCCCCTTGTGAAGCCGGTAAGTTTCAATTTGAAGGATTACCCCGTTCTGTCCTGGAAATGGAGGATTGAAGACTCTCTTACGGCCGGCATGTCGGCTTCGGTTTCAGTTATTTACTATCAAAATTGGATCGGGTATCCCATCACGATTCGCTACGTTTGGTCTACGGAAGGTTCACCATGTTCCGTCATCAAGGAATCCGGCTTGTTTTACGATTCCCATGTTATTGTCTTGAGAAACGCCTCCGATTCTGTCGGCGTTTGGCTTCCGGAAAGAGTCAATCTTCGGGATGATTACCAGCGAATTTTTGGCGAAGATCCTCCGGAGGCCACGGCAGGCATATCAATAAGGGTGGATAGTCAAAGGGGTAAACTTAGAGTCGATTACGATAATTTTATGTGCCGGAAAAACAATTCGAGTCTATCGTGCAAAAAATAAGCAGAGGATTTACCGCTAGCCTTTAATCGCCAAAACTCTTTACCGCGTCTTCAAGCGACGGGAAAATTTCAAAAACTTCAGTCAGTTTTGTAATATTCATGACATTTTGTACAAATTGATTTACGCCACCAATCTTCACTATAGCGTCTTTATTAACCGCGGATGTGTACACAGCAATCATCGTTCCAAGCCCTGAACTATTAATCCGCCGGAGTTTTGTCAAATCCAATATTATTTTTGCGACATTTTCATGAAGCAGATCGGCCACGGCGACTTGCAGCATTTTGTTATGCTCATCGCTCATCAGTTTGTCATCGATCTCAATTGCGGCGATCGTCTCGTTGATTTTTCGCGTCGTTATTTTAACGGCGCTTTCGCTGGCAATCTGAACGCGTTTACTTTGTTTCATGTTTTTGTCGTGCATGGTTAGTGGGGTTTCCTAAATAATTGTTGATGGTTCTCATGAGAGTACTCAAATAATTCTAAAGTGTTGGGCTCCAAGTGGTGGTGCCATACCGGCATCAAACCGCGATAGGCCCTTCGTTTGGCCAATAAACTTGTGTGAGTCCATTTTGTGATTCTTTGCTCACGCTGATCAAAAAGACAAGGTCTAATGCTAATAAATCCTGGGTCAACTAACAATATGTAATTTTACTACGTAATTGTTCGGAATTAGTTCTGGAGACGGACGAGTTTGATCACGCGAACCGCGTAGACGATGAATGATACAGAAAGAAGAAAGTAAGATGCGATAACAAAGGCATTGAGCACTCCCGGCATAGGAACGATGCGCCCCAGAACATAGGTTAGAAAAGAAAAGCCGAGAACCGTAAATGCGATTTTTCCTATCATATTGGAAGTAAGAACGATACCGTATCTTTTCTTGATGTACAGCGCTCCAAAAAATATGATGGCGTCGCGCGTGAGAGCAAAGGTCAATAGCATCCTCGGGAAATCGGGCCTCGTAATCGCAAGATAGAGCATGACCACGCTGGATATGATTTTATCGGCGATGGGATCAATAACTTTGCCCAACTCCGTCACCTGGTTGAGCTTGCGGGCAAAGTAACCATCCAGCAGGTCCGTAATACCGGCAATAAAAATCAGAAAAAAAGAATAGTAGTAATAGTCCGGATCAGTCTGCGCCATGTGCAACGTGTAGATAATAGGCAGGGTTAGTACAGCGCGTGACATGCTTAATACATTGGATGTATTCCAAATCTGGGAAGTCATGGCTAGGTCAGCCTGTTTTTTCTTAGCATGAAAACAAATCCGCCGGGAATCGCCGATGTAATCGAAATGACATAGGTCAGAAGTCCAATTGAAAATGCGATTTCAGCCGGCATGCCGATTTTGCGGAATAAGAAAACAGTCGTCTGTTCGCGAGGGCCGGTCCCGCCGATGGATATGGGTAAACTCGAAACCAGTGAAATCAGAGGCACAAAGAGCAAGTAGTAGGCGAGCGACGATTGATCGCCCAGCGCCCTGCCAATGCAAAAGATCGAAAAAATTCGCAACGATTGAACCAGCAATGAAACGGAAAAAACACGAATCAGCATTTGCGGTTCACGTCGAAATTTATGGACCTCGTGGTAAAGATTTTGCAAGCGCGAATAGATTTTTTCAGGCAACATCTTAAAAATGGGTTTGACCGTTCGATCGGCGATTGCTTTGTTAAACAATATTACAAATCCTATGAACCAAATTCCAAACAATCCGAGGATGGAAAAAAAGAGACGGGTTGATTCGCCTTGGCCTAACAGAAAAATGCCGGACACCCCGGCCAAAAAAATGAGCATCATAAGGCCGGTCAAACGGTCCAGGAATACGGCCGCCACAGCCGGAGAGAGATGCTCAGGGCGATCGGTATGTTTGTGGATATCGTAGACCCGAAGAATATCGCCACCCATACCGCTAATTAGAAAATTATTAAAAAAAAGGCCCACATAATAGTAGCCAAGGGTTTTTGGATAGCGGATCATAATGCCGCCCGATCGCATGATCATTTGCCACTGCCAAGCGCCCGCAAAATAGCTGACCGTCAATACGCTGAGCGATAACATAATCCATAAAATGTTAACTTCCGACCAGTGAAGGAGCAGCGCCGACCAGTCTAAATGATACGTCGTCCATGCGATAAGGCCAACGCTAACGGCGACTTTTATGGCAGATAAGATTATTTTTTTCATTGTCGTATCGCAAGCTAAAGCTTGCGGCTTCCCTTAAAAAAATGGTAAGCGCTTGCTTCAGCCGGCGATAAAAATAAACCCCGTTCCTATTTTTTATTCAATTTCTGCTGAATTTCATCAAGTTTCATCTTGGCCTGTGTATCTTGCGGATGGACTGACGTCCAAGTTTGAAGTAAAGTCGCCGCTCCTTCGAGATCATTCTTATTCTCGAGGGCCATGATGTAGGTGCCAAGTATTTCCGGATTATTGGGATCGGCCGCGTAGAGCGGTTCGAGAATTTTTACGGCACCGTCCGCATCTTTCAAGAGGTAAATTGACAACTGCGCCATTTTCATTTTCAAAGCGGCATCCAGACGATAATATTTTTCTTGCGCCAATACCTGGGTAATCGCTTCTTTCAATTTTTCCGGTTTGCCGGCGTCGGCATAAAACTGCGCAATGCCGAGCTTCAAGTTCACATTGTGCATCGGAATTACTTTTTCAGGCATCTTAGCATTCATCGAATCCAAGATGGCCACGATTTTTTCCTGCGTCGTGAAATTGGGATATGCGTCATCAATGGCGGTGTTCTTTTTACCGCCATTGTTGCGGTACGACTCCGCCATCCGCAGGAATAACGTGCGGTAATTCTGAGTAAGTCGTCGAATATTATCGTCATAATTGATATTCGGATTATTCATATTGCGAAATTTATATTTCTTGAATGCATTATTGTACATGCGATCTAGGGACATATCGGTATTCGGCACCGTCACGAGCTTGAAGGCCAGACCATCCATTCTTAAATATTTCTCAAGTCCGACGTAATTATCCGGGCTGACCGTGATACCAAAATAAATCGGGCGGTTAAATTTATTGGCGAATAAAATATCAAGAATCATCATATCCTGAACCCGAATGCCTTTTCCCTGAATCGTCGGCTCCACGCGAAACTTCATCGGCGGGATTTTCATCGTGTCGGAGCCTTTGGGAAGCGCATTTCCGGACTCTACCCAATCCTTCCAAAAAACGTCTTTCGGGACATTGACTGAAAATTCGCGTGCGGTCCAAGCGGTCGGTTGAATCGCAGAATTAGGGATTTTTGGATCGCCCAAAATTTCTCGATCGCTGAATCCCACAGGCACGGTCGGTGCCTTGTATACAGACCCATCCGGCATAATGTATTCCGCTGCATGATTTTTCATCTGATTGACGTACCACTCCGTATTGACGAGACTCAGATTGACAATGCGTACGTCGGGACGGATTTTTTCTACTTCCTGCAGATACCACAGAGGGAAGGTGTCGTTATCGCCATTGGTATAAAGAATGGCATTCGGTTCACAAGTTTCCAATAGGTTATAAGAAAAGTCCCATCCGACGTAATTGCCCTGACGGCTGGATGCGAATTTATTGTAAACAAACATATTCATCGGCATTACGACGACGATAAGCAACGCGGCTCCATAGGCCGCATATTCTGCGATTTTAGCGTTCTTTATTTTCTCTTCCAGGAATTCAAACAAGGCATACACCCCGATACCGATCCAAACGGAAAATGCCATCCAAGCGCTGACGTAGGAATAGTCCCGTTCGCGGGGCTGTGGGTCGGGTTGATTCACGTACAAAATAACGCCGATACCGGTCATGATAAAAAGACCCAACGTCGCGAGCGCGCGTTTCCAATCTTTACTGAAGTGATGGAACATTCCGAAAAATCCAAAAAGAAATGGAATTCCATAAAGCCCGCGGAAACTCATGAGCGTGGCCATGTAGTTATAACGATCTTCTTGCGCGTCTTGAAGCTTATCAACCGTAAATCCAAGCCCATTGCGGAACTGGTCGAGCAGCGACAGGCTGAATTCGTCCGGTCGGCCGATAAATTGCCAATTAAAATAACGCACGAACATCTTTTTGATCTGATATTCCCAGAAAGGTGCATTGCGGGGCCATAGTACAAGTTCGCCGTACTGTTCGCGATTTAGATAGCGGATAAACGCCGCCCAGTTATTCGGGTCGTTCTGATCGATATTGGGATTGAGACCGGAGCGAATGATAATCATCGCGTACGTCGAATAGCCTACAAAAATAAGCAACGTTGAAATGGCCAGGAGCGCGCCGGTATGGTTATTTTTTTGAATCAAGTAATAACAGAGATAGATGATCGCACCGAAAAATACGACGACGGAAATCGTTCCAAGTCCATAGTGATCAAAGAAAAGCGGTATATTCAAACTCCAGAATATGTAGATTTTGTAAATAATCCCCACGGTGAGGCCGCCGATGAGAATAAATTTGAAAAACGAGGCCATCGTAATTTCAAACTTTTTGGAATAAATGATGAAGAGGATAAATGGTATCGCAAGGACACTCAGCAAATGGACGCCAATTGCAAGTCCGAGGATATAAGCAATCAAAAGAAGATAAACATCGCTGTGCAAATCATCCGGCTTCTCCAGCCAAACCATGATCAGCCAGAGGACAATCGCCGTGAAAAAAATACTGGCCGCGTAAACTTCAGATTCCACGGCATTGAACCATTGGCTGTAGGTGAAAGCAAACGTAAGCGCGCCGATCGCAGAGGCCATCGTGATTTTGAATCCGCCAAACGTGTTTTCCGGGATTCCCTTCCATTGCGTAATCAAGCGTACCATCGTCAGATACAAAAATAGTACAGCAAAAGCGCTGGTCAAGACCGAGATAAGAGTGATTCGGAATGCAATGTCGTAATCGCTCAGTGCGTAACCCAGCGCGTGACCAATCTGAGATGTTGGTAATAGAGAAAAAATTCGACCAACCAGAAGGAAAAGTGGTGAACCGGGTGGGTGAGGGATTGCCATATTGTAAGCGGTCGCGGCAAATTCGCCGCAGTCCCAGTACGACACGGTGGGCGCCATTGTTATAAAATAGCCAATAAAGGATATCGCAAAGACCGCGGTAGCTGTCAGGCGATTCATTTTGAGATAATTCATTAATTTTCTCCGGTTATTATTAATTATTAATATTTTTTCGATCGATGAAATATTCCGCCAATGCCTCGTCCCAGGATTTCATACGGTCCAGACCAAGGATTTTGAGTGCATGGTTTTCCAAAACTGAATACGGGGGGCGCTTGACAGGGCTGGCAAACGCGGCCGCCGATGTTTTGTGAACAGGAATATTGATGCCCGACAATTCAAAAATTTTAGTGGCAAACGTATGCCAGGAACAAGAGCCATTATTAGTAATGTGGTAAACTCCGTAACGATTGGTCGACATCAAAACTTCAAGTTGCCGCGCAAGATCAAGTGTAAATGTCGGTGTCAAAATTTCATCGTCGACAACATTCAATTCGCTTTTTTCGCGCGATAGTTTCAACATCGTCTCGACGAAGTTACTTTTCTTTCCAAGACAAGGGTGGATTCCATACAGACCGGAAGAACGAACGATCCAATATTGATCATGGTAAGCTTTAATATAAAATTCGCCGGTCAATTTGGATATACCATAGGTATTTACGGGATTGGGGATATCGGTTTCAATGTAGGGCGATTTTTTTTGCCCGTCAAAAACGTAGTCCGTGCTGATGTGTAGTAGTTTAGAGCGTACTGAAAAACACGCCTTCGCAATATTCTTGGCACCGAGCGCATTGACGGCAAAAGCATCCTGATCTTGAGTTTCGCACGCCGGCACGTCCGTCATGCCTGCAGAATTAATCACGGCGTCCGGTTTATGACGCATCAATAATTTTTCCACGTCGGCAAAATTACGGATATCACAATCCGACTGATCCACCGCGATCACGTCGTGATGGGGATTGAATACACGTTGAATGTCCATGCCCAGTTGTCCGCCGGCGCCAAATAGAAGAATTTTCATGAGGGATGAATCGTCAAACGGAATTACTTATTTGGTTTCAGAGGTTGCATTAAAAGCTAACGTATTAAAATCTTTTTTCTTCTTCAAGAAATAATCCACAACGATACTCCTGGAATAGACCAGATGCGAAAATTCAGAATCGTTGCAAATCCTCTTGGATTGCACATCCCGGCGAAGTCGAAAAAGGCGTGCTAAATTGAAATAAATCCAAAAATGCGCTTTCAGAACGGCGCCGATGCGTTTCGGTTCACCTCGGACCAGTCCGTGCAAAGCGGCAACACCGTCGAGGATCATTCGCACCAATAAAATCGGAACCAATTTTGATCCCGAAAGATTTTTGAATAACAGAATCAGGTTATTTCGGTGATTCCAATAAAGTTTTTTGAAATTGGCTGCCGGCAGAGAAGCGCTGACATAATGATAAACGACCGAAGACGGTACAACAAAAACTTGGAATCCGGCGAGATGGAGACGCCAACAAAGATCGATCTCTTCAAAGTGCATAAAAAAGGTTTCGTCGAGAAGGCCAATTTCATCCAAGGCAGATTTTCTTAAGAAAATCGCGGCGCCGCTGGCCCAAAAAATTTCGCGTACATCATCGTATTGACCTTGGTCCAATTCGATCGTGTCAAATATTCGACCACGCAAAAATGGAAAGCCGTAGGGGTCAATAAATCCACCACTCGCGCCCGCGTATTCAAAATATCCGCGATTGATCATCGATTGGAGTTTAGGCTGCAACGCTCCGATCTTAGGATTGGATTCCGCCATCGCGACGAGAGAGGTAAGCCAGTCGGGACGCACTTCCACATCATTATTAAGCAAAACAATGTAGCTTCCGGACGCCGATTTTATGCCCAAATTATTACCGCCCGTATAGCCAAGATTTTCGGGCGCTACAATGACTTTGACGGCTGGAAAATTGTTTTTAACAAAAAAAACAGAATCGTCTGAGGAGGCATTGTCTACGAATATCCATTCGACTTTTGGATATTCTGTTTTCAGAATAGAACTAAAGAGAGTTTCTAAAAATCGCCGCCCGTTGTAATTGAGAAGTACAACAGAGACCAGCGGAAAATTTTCGGTCATCAGAATGCTTGTTCCTCACGGAAACTGGAAGTATTCGGTTCCGTGCGGTGTTCCTCGCGCTCGACGAATTTTGTGTACTTCTTAAAAAATCCGATCGGAACGCTTCCGGTCGGGCCGTTGCGCTGTTTAGCGATAATGAGTTCCGCATCCACGACTTCACGATCGCGTTCAAGTTCCGGATTATAGTAGCCGTCGCGGTGCACGAAAAATACAAGGTCGGCATCCTGTTCGATGGACCCGGAATCACGCAAATCGGAGAGTTGCGGCCGCTTGTCGTTACCGCGTTGTTCGACCGCGCGGGATAACTGGCTGAGCGCTATGACCGGAATATTGAGCTCTTTCGCGAGGGCCTTGAGCGAACGCGAGATTTGCGCAACTTCCTCCTGACGATTCACATTGGCTTTACCCAAACCGGTAATGAGTTGAAGATAGTCAATGACTAAAAGCTCAATATTTTTTTCGGATTTAAGCCGACGGGCCCGCGCGCGAATGTCAAGAATGGTAAGTCCCGGCGTGTCGTCGATGAAGATCGGAGCCCGATCAAGTTTGCCGACGCAGATCGAGAGTTTAGACCAGTCGTTGCTGGGCAGTGTACCATTACGAACTTTGCTCGCATCCACTTCGGCTTCGGCGCAAAGAAGACGCATCACCAGCTGTACGGTAGACATTTCTAAACTAAAAAATCCGACGGGTTTGTCATAACCAACCGCGACGTTGCGAGCAATATTCAAGACCAGCGCAGTTTTTCCCATGCTGGGGCGCCCGGCAATAATTGTGAGTTCTGAATTTTGAAAACCGCTGGTCATGCGGTCGAGACCGCGATAGCCGGCCGGTACCCCGGTGATACCACCCGGTTTATTGTGAAATGCCTCGATCTGATCAAACGCCAAATGCAAAACAGGTTTAAGCGGAATGAAACCTTGTTTGCTTTTATCCTGAGAAATTTTGAAAACTTGTTGCTCCACGGTGTCAATCAGCACGTCGACGTCTTCTGTTTCCTGAAATGCCATACTGGTAATTTGTCCGCCAAGGGAAATGAGCTTCCGCAGACGCGACTTATCCAAAACTATTTTGGCGTAATGAGTGACGTTGGAGGAACTTGGAACCTTTTGAGAAAGGCCGGTCACGTAGAAAGTTCCTCCCACGCGTTCGAGTTGCGAGTTTTTGCGCAATTGTTCCGAAACGGTGATCGCGTCTATAGGTTCGGACTTCTGATACAATTCACGCATGGCGGCATAGATCAAGCGGTGTGCCTCTTTATAGAAACAGGTGTCGTCAAGATAGTCAATGACTTTCGATACCGCCGCTTCATCCATGAGTAAGGATCCGAGAATCGCTTCTTCGACCTCCAGGGCCTGGGGAGGAATACGACCCGGGTATTCGATGACATTGTCGTATTGCGGAGTTTCTTGTATCGACATGATTTTTTCTCTTCAGCTACTTATTAAAAAATTTTGAAATAAAACGGGGCTTCAGAAGCCCGGATCAGATTGCAGAGCTTCGAACGCTTTCCTTTTCGTCAAATTTTGCCAACAATTCATTGATGGTCAATTTTTCTAAATTATACATTTCGTCGTCCGATGTGTTTTCCATCGCATGTATTACTTCGCCCAGCAGCGTGATCGTTCGCGTGATGCGGTCTACGCCTACGTTACAGACTCGGATGAGTTTTTCAACCGATTCGACGTTGTGCGGATCGCAGATTTGGGCGCGGCCGGCAATAGGCGCTATCGCATTATTAATGTGGTGGGAGATGGCGACCAGTGTTTGATCCAACGCTTTCAATCGGATAAGTTCCTTCTCACGCTGAACGAGCGACTGACGCAGAGCGCGCAATTGCAGCATCGAAGCGATTTGACCTCCAAGTTCGATCAGGTTATAAGGCTTTGTCAAATAGGCGTCTGCACCTTTTTGAAGGCCGGTGAGTTTATCATGGAGTTCATTTTTTGCGGTGATGATGACAATGGGCGTTATCTTAATTTCATCATCCGCACGCACGGCGTCGATGAATTTGTACCCGTCGAGTCGGGGCATCATGATATCGCTGATCACCAGGTCGTGCTTGTGCTCGCGGAGCGAGGCCAGTCCTTCTATACCATCGTACGCCGTATCGACGTCGTAACCCTCTTTCGTGAAGTACATGCGCAGAATGGCATTCGCATCCTGATCGTCGTCCAGGATCAAAATACGAGGCTTTTTATCCGCAAGGTATTTTGAGAAAGGGGATTCGTTCTTAGTTTTTGGCATAACTCGGTTATATAGAAAATTTGTAATTGAGAAGCAATTTGAAATTTTTGGGGCCGGCGCCGAGTGTTTACCTTGAAATGCCAAGGCATTTCGGCGGAAAAAGGGAGGCCAATACGGTTCGAGCTTAAAAGGCTCAAATTGCGGGATTCCGAATTTCCTTCTTGCTATGCTATTGTTTTTTTGATAATTTTTAGCTGATTCACAGAATATAATATAAATCAGTATATAGTAATCGGTACTTCGGGAGAAATTTTATGAAACGATTGTTTTTTTCTGTTTTTTTAATCGGTACGATACATGCACAGGGAATTACTGTTGCCGATTCAAACGCATTGGTAGACTTGTATAATAGCACCGGAGGCGCTTCATGGACAAATAAGACAGGGTGGCTCACAACTGCTTTTGCTAAAGATTGGTTTGGCGTAACACGGGCCGGAAATCGTGTCGCGGCAATTGATCTGAGTAATAATAATCTCGTTGGCACAATTCCTTCGACGATTGGCAATTTATCGAATCTCAACTCTCTCCAGCTTTTCAATAATAAATTAACCGGTACCATCCCGGCAGGACTTGCGACCTTACTCAATCTTACGTCGCTCGGACTTGAGCAAAATCAGCTATCGGGGCAAATCCCGGCCGCGATAGGGAATATCGGAGGGCTCACTCAAATAACTCTTTCGGATAATTTATTTACCGATTCGATTCCTGTAACTTTTAAGAATCTATCTTTTCTGCAGAAACTGGAAATTCAAAATAACCGGTTGGATGTTTTGCCCAAACTTAATTCGATTGGAACACTGACGACACTTAAGGTTGAGGGTAATCGATTTACATTTGAAGACATTGTGCCCAATGTTGGTGTCGCGACGTTTTCATTTTCTCCACAAGATAGCGCCCTGCTGTACGCGACCGTGAATGCCAATGAGGCGTCCAAATTGCGCATTCCGGCGACCGTCGGCGGGAGCGGGAATCTATACCAATGGAAAAAGAATAATGTGGCGATAGGCACGCAAACGCAAGACACATTAAAAATTGATTCGGTTACAATCACCGATGCCGCTAGCTATAATTGCGACATCACTAATCCGGGCGCAGCCGGATTGACACTGCGTCGTAAGACGCAAGTCCTGCAGGTTCAGGGTGTGGCGCCCGAGAAGCCGACCGGTCTAACGGCGCTCGGAGTATCGACCAGCCGGATAAACGTCTCGTGGAATGCCGCGACCGGCGTAGTTACGAAATACCGCGTATTCCGTTCCCTGACGGCTGCGTCAGGATATGCCCAGATTGATTCCACAATCGCGTCGGTACGTACGTATGCGAATACGGGCCTCAATTCAAAAACTATTTATTTTTATCGTGTTGCGAGTGTGGGTAATTTTGGCATTTCATTACTTTCCGATTCCACCCGCGATACGACATTCAATGCCACGCCGGTTCGTGCTATTGCCATAGCGGACACATCGTACCTGGAAGGCTTTGGCAAAACGTTTCGCACGAAACTGTCTCATAATTTCACCGATGCGGACGATGCGACATTAACCTTCACAGCCGTGACCACGCCGGCACAGATTACGGCGACGATTTCATCCGATACATTGTACCTGAAAAGCGTTGCTGGTTTTAGTTCCGCGGCCAGTGTGATTATTCGTGCGAGCGACGGACAGTTTACGGTTTCCGACACTTTTATCGTGACGCAAAGCCCTGATAATTTTCCTCCGGTGATAACATCATTTACAACCGCCGCCACTTCCGATGCAAATACGGCACTTCCGGCGTCGTGTAATGTCACCGACAATAGTGCGGTAGGAACGGTACGCCTCATTTATCAAAGGTCAGGCTCCGTGCAGGATTCCGTCACGATGACGGCTGCGGGTAACGTATATTCCGCACAGGTTCCTGCGTCGGCCATTACCACGGCCGGCGTGATCGTTTTTGTCAAAGCGCTGGATCCGAAGGGTAATCTGGCGATCAGCGATACGCAGAGTACCGCTGTCAATTTTACGACGCTATCGCCGGCCGCGATTACCGGTGCCGATTATGCGTCAGGGATACCCAGCGGCCGCTGGAGGCTCATTTCTGTCCCGGGAGATTTGACGGACAAAAAAGTCTCGACTTTGGTATCCAATCCTTTAGCAACAGAATACACATCTTGGGATGTGGGCGGAGGCTTGACGACCAATGTTGCGAACGGTGAAGCCGTATGGTTTATCCATCGTTTGGGCGCCAATCTGCCGATCACCGTGACCTCCGGAAAAACCAATCCGGTCAATGGGAAAGTCATTACTCTCCAGGCGGGATGGAATCTTATCGGCAATCCATTTCCTTTTGTCGTCAATATCGCACTCAATCAAACGCAATTTTACGGACCTCTGTCCTATACAGGCTCGTCGAATACCGTCGCAGGCTGGTCGGGCGTTTTGACACAGCTCAATCCTTTTGGAGGGTATGCGATTTATAACCGCGGCGCGGCGCGAACGATTACGATTCGTGCAAGCGGCGTTACAGTACCTAAAGCGATCGCGGCGGAATTTGAACTCGAGGCGCGTGCCGAAGGAAATAGAGATGGTATTCGCTACGGCGACTGGGCCAATTTTATTCGTGTGATCAATGATGAGCGTCCAGCCGATTTTGATGCGCCGGAACCGATTGCGGCCGAGGAATTTATTTCGGTCGGATTTGCACGCGATGATAAGCCGCTTCGCGAGGTCTATTACGGATCGGGTGAAAACGGGTTTATGGCCAATGTGAATGTGCTTTCCAAACTTTCCGGCGGCACGATGCACTTTGATCTCACTCGCAACTCAAAAAACTGGGAAGTGAAAATTTTTGACTACGATGAAAATCGTTTTGTAGAGTTGGGTTCGGCGCTCAATCTCCATTCCGGCAAATATACGATCGTTGCGGGTAATGCGGATTTTGTTAATAACAACATCAAGTCTTTCTCGGCGTTACCGAAACAATTTTTGCTGGGTCAGAATTATCCAAATCCATTTAACCCGACTACCCAGATCAAATATACTCTGGCGCAAACGTCCAAAATTCGAATAGAAATATTCAATACGCTTGGACAACGTGTCACGACGCTTATCGGCGGAGAAGTGAAACCGACCGGAAACTACGAAGTCACATGGAATGGGCGGGACGAACTGAATCGCGCGGTGGGCTCAGGACTATTTTTCTACCGCCTGACGGCCGAAAGTTTGTCGGGAAAACAGTTTGTCCAAACCCGCAAAATGCTCTTGGTGAAATAATGAATAAAAATAAATTAAGTTTTGCGACGAATTGCCATCTATACGGGAGAGTTTATAATATGAAAAAAAGTTTCATCCTTCTGATATTTGTTGTCCTGCTCAGCGCCTGCTCGGCGAATAAGGAAGTCACGTTAAATTATAACCGTGATCTCATTCTCGCCTTGGGCGGCAATAGTTACGCCACGCTTTCAGACGCGGAACGCTATCGCGCGGCGGAATACCTTTTCCGTAAGGGCGATTTTGAAAACGCCCGCGCTTTCTACGAAGACATTTTGACCTACAATCCATCGGTCGTGGCGCTCAAATATCGCCTTGCTCAGATCTACCGCACGATGGACAGCGTACGTTTTTCTGAAAAGAATGAAAAGGGTCAAACGACGTACTACAAGCGACAGGGGAAAGAATTATCAGTGGCGGTCATGGCAGAAATCTACGACCACGATCCTTGGTTCTATCCGATTCATGGCGAATTGATGCTGGAAGAGATCCAAAACAAAAACGCTGAAAAAGCAAAAGCCCTTTACGACAGCGCGCAGGTGATTAATAAATTTTTTGCCATCTCGGACTATCGCACGGCTTTCGTAACCTTGGGTCAAGAGGATAATACAAACCGTTTTGAGGAAGCGGCATCGCTCCTCAAAAGCGGTCGGCAGACGTACTCGGATCTGTATGATGCGTATAAGAATCTGGGCAATATTTTTTCGGTGCAGAATAAGGATACGGCTTCCTACACGCAATTATCCAAAGCCGTGCTGACGCGCAGTGAGGCGGTCGATCTTTTTGATGCGTACGCCCAGCTGGCGCACGTGTGTGAGAAATTGTATTTTGAAAAAAATGAAGAGCGGTACAAAGACGAGGCGATGCTTAATGCCGCGATCAGCATGCAATATTTTCCCGGTTACCTCCCCGCGGCAAAAGTTATTTCTAAGTTACAACTCCTGAATATCACGCAAGATTCTGCCAATCCGGATTCCAACTACGCGCTTGTCGAGGCGGCCATGTCGCACGTCGCCGATTTGGATATACCGGTCAAAGATCGTATCAAATTTGGAAGTGGGTACACGCCGATTATTCCAAAGAGCATTTTGCGTGAGGAATTAAAAACGCAAAAAATTTCCAGCGAGCCTAAGAAGGACCGTTCCCTGATGATAGCCGGTGGCATAGGCGCAGGTGCCGGTGTCATTTTTATTGTTTTAGCCATTCTCGGCAATGGAGAGAAAGCCGATAAGCCAACTCCCGGTAATGGTTTTGGGAACCCTCCGGGCTTCCCGACGCCTCCGTAGGAGAACCAATCCCTGACCCTTTCCTTCCCAAGGAAAGGGAATTTTCTAAGTTAGAAGAGTCAGGGGCTGGTCGAAATATAAATTAATAAGGTGTCAATGTGACCCGAATCACAGACAAAATGTATATTTTACAGTATACTGCAGGGTAATGTGCTCGTAAACAAGGCATGTCAAGTCTCTAATAAACAGTGAAAAACAGTATTAGAGGCTTTTAGTTATAGTTTGGTTCCTTTCTTTTTGTTCGAAAAAATTTAATTGGATTTACTTATGATCAAGGCGTTACTTCCTCCGGACGAATCTTTTTTTTCGTTTCAATCACTGCAAATAAAAATGACTTCACATACAAAAAGGACTTTCCGCCTTATGGAGAGCATCAAATTATCCCGACTATTCCTCAAAGGTGCGATACTCGCGCTGATTGGGTTTTCTACGGCGAGCGCGCAATGGGCGACTGATCCGACGGTGAATAGTGCGATTTCAACGGCAAGTCTTAACCAAATTAATTCGCAGGCGATAAGTGATGGCGCCGGTGGAGCAATTATCGTTTGGCAGGATGAGAGAAACACGTTTGATTATGATATTTATGCACAGAGAATAAATGCCAACGGCAATGTGATGTGGACCGCAGATGGAGTATTGATATGTGGCCAAGTAGATGTTCAGGCCGTGCCAAAAATAGTAAGCGACGGCGCCGGCGGCGCTATCATTACTTGGGAGGATTTAAGAACCGGGGGCTCCAATGATATTTATG
>JANNSF010000080.1:0-10680 GCA_031402315.1 bacterium
CGGTAAGAGATATGGATAAGCGATTCAACTTTATAGATCTTTTCCGCGGCTGGGCCGTGATCATTATGGTTGAAACGCATGCCTTAAATGCTTGGATGGATGCGGGTTTTCGAAATAGCGACTGGTTCTCCTATCTCAATTTTGTCAATGGTTTTGTTGCCCCCTCATTTCTATTTGTCTCCGGCGTCTCCTTTGCACTTGGCCTACATTTGAAGTCGGATTCCTTATCCCATTGGACACCCGCTGTTTTTAGACAATTGAGGCGGCTGGTGATGATCATGGGCATAGGATACATGCTTCATATCCCGAGGTTTGATTTAGATGCCGGCTTCCCCTTTTTGAAAACTGAAGATCTGGCTGAATTTTTTTTATCGGATGTCCTTCATACCATTGCCCTAAGCCTTATCATTCTTCAGGTATTGCTTCTTCTAATGCGATCACCAAGGAAATTTGCGATTGGTGTCGCCATACTATCGGTGATGGCACTCTTTGGAACTCCGCACCTATGGAGGTTAGAGTTCGGTCAATACTTACATCCCGCCTTCGCGAATTACCTAAATGGCATGCATAACCCGCTTTTTCCGCTGTTTCCTTGGTGTATTTTTGCATGGGCCGGAGCCGTCACAGGCGTCCTATTCTTTCGCAATTTAGGGACATCCGGGGAAGCTATCATAATACAGCGCATCCTCCAATTCGGAGTTGTTATTTTTGTACTTGCTTTTTTTTCGGATCGATCACCTATTACTCTATTTTCGTATGATAATTTTTGGCTAACGAGTCCAAATTGGGTTCTGATGCGGCTCGGGGTTTTGATGATTCTTTTCGGATTTTTCTGGCTCCTTGACGTTAAGCAGTGGCACACATCAAAATTCGTGCTATTTATTGGAGGCCAATCCCTGTTTATTTACATCGTGCACTTGACCGTCATTTACACCTTCACGGGACACAAGGCAACCTTCCCTCTTTTGGAACCTCATTGGTCACCGGTATTTGCGACTTTGTTTTTTGTAATTCTATTGTTCAGCGTCTATGGGTTAACCAAAGGCTGGGTTTTGGCTAAAAAGCGGTTTTTTCCGAAAAAGAGCTATTAGATATTTTACTTGTAACTATTAGGTCAACGGACTAATTTACTGAAGTTTCAAAAATTTCTGAAAGTTCAAAGGATTTCAATATGTCACTCGCGAACCCGTCAATGCCTAACGATATGATCAAAATGATGATCAAAAAAAGTGGCCTTGATTCGATATATCAAAAAGTGATGGATCATGAACGCCTTTCACTTGAAGACGGTGTCCGGCTTTTTGAAACGAAGGATTTGACCAGTGTTGGCTATCTCGGAAATCTTGTGCGTGAAAGAATGCACGGAAATCGCTCTTTTTTTGTTCGTAATCGCCAATTGAATCCAACCAATGTCTGTGAATATTCCTGTATGTTTTGCTCCTTTCAACGTAAGGAGAATGAAGAAGGCGCCTACACCATGAGTATGAAAGAGATTGCCGACCGTGTTCGCGACGGCTTGGTGCATGGCATCAGGGAAATTCATATCGTTTCCGGCCTTCATCCAACGGTGCCCTTTAGCTATTACACCGACATGATGAAAACTATTAAGGATGTGGCGCCGAATTTACACATTAAAGCATTCACGGCTGTCGAAATTGAATATTTTGCCGATCACTATAATATGACTATTCAGGACGTCCTTGGGCAGCTTATCAAAGCCGGACTTGAAGCCATGCCGGGCGGTGGTGCTGAAATTTTCGCAGATCGTGTTCGCAAAAAAATCTGCGATGAGAAAGCCACGGCAGAAGGATGGATAAGAGTTCATGAGGTCGCCCATGAGATGGGACTTGTCACCAATGCCACTATGCTCTACGGCCATATAGAAAGGTATGAAGAGCGTGTGGATCATCTAATTCGGCTGCGGGAATTGCAGGATCGTACCAAAGCAAAAAATGTCAAGGGACGTTTTAATACGTTCATCCCGCTCAAATACCAACACGAGAATAATCGCCTTAGCAATCTGCCTCAAATCAGTGCTTTTGAAGATTTGAAGGTCATTTCCGTATCCCGTTTGATGCTGGACAATTTTCCGAATATTAAAGCCTATTGGGTTGTCATCGGAAAACGAATGGCCCAAATAGCGCTCAGCTATGGCGCCAACGAGATAGAAGGCACGATCCTTGAAGAAAAGATCATGAGCATGGCCGGGACGGATAGCGCTTCGGGAATGACCGAAGGCGAACTTATTAAACTCATCTCCGATGCAGGACGGCAGCCCATCGAGCGTGATGCCTTATACAACGTGATCAAAGAATTTTCACCATCCGACATTCAAAATTCACTTCACACGCCGGTCCGTCTGCCCATTTTGAACTAATATGAAAATTCTGATTGTTGCTGCGACACCGCCAGAGACGGCGCTTCTATCAAGTCTGGTTGCGGCAAACTCCGACGTATCGATATTGACTACCGGTGTCGGCGTTCCCAATACAATCTACCACCTCACAAAACACATTCTGTCTCGACGCCCCTCCCTGGTATTGAATATAGGGATTTGTGGCGCTTTTTCCGGACAGCATGAAATCGGATCTTGCGTACACCTCGATGAAGAAATTTTCGGCGATCTTGGTGCCACGGACAAAAACGGAAACTTATTAAATTTTGAATCGCTTGGATTTACTTTATCCATGGATAGCGATGAGGGGGTTTTCCATACTCTGAAGAACCCTAATCGGCTGGATGATTATTTTACCCGTATGCCGGAAATACAATATGGAAAGGGACTTACCGTTAATACCGTGAGCGGCGATGAATCCCTTATACGACAACGACTTAACTGGAGAGCCGACTTTGAGAATATGGAGGGCGCCGGCGTTGCGTATGTTTGTCGACAGGAGTTCATTCCCTACTTCGAGTTCCGCGCCATATCAAACTACGTAGAGCCTCGCGATAAATCACGTTGGAATGTGCCACTCGCCGTCGAATCCATCCAGAAATTCACGATCGAATTGATTGGAAGATTGAAATCATGACTCTGACACTCGGTATTTCCCCGTGCCCAAATGACACGTTTGTTTTTGACGCCCTTATTCACAAAAAAATTGATACGGAAGGACTTGATTTTGAAGTGACCTTTGCCGATGTCGAGGACCTTAATCAACGCGCTTTCCGAAATGAGTTGCAGATTACGAAGTTGAGCTATCATGCCTATCTCCATCTTGAGAGAAGCTATGCCCTGCTTCGCTCCGGAGGGGCCATGGGATTTGGATGTGGCCCGTTATTGATCTCCAAAAAGTCGATTGACATACACTCTGTCTCGGAAGAAAGGATCGGCATACCGGGCAAATTCACGACCGCGAACTTATTGTTACAATTCTATTTGAAGAAAAAACTGACCCCACGTGAATTTCTTTTTTCGGAAATCGAATCGGAGCTGCTTAATGAACACATTGAAGCGGGTGTGATCATTCATGAAAGCCGATTTACCTATCAAGCCAAAGGTCTTCAAAAGATAGCCGATCTCGGAGAATTTTGGGAAACCCAAACAGGCTCACCTATTCCACTTGGAGCCATCGTAATTCAAAATAAACTGGGCCTTGATCTAAAAGAAAAAATCGAACGGCTGATCACGAGAAGCATCACCTTTGCCTTCGAAAACCCGAATTCAAGCCGGCTTTTTGTAAAGGACCATTCACAGGATATGGATGATAGAGTCATTGCGAATCATATTGCGTTATATGTTAACAGCTTTTCGGTTGATATTGGCGATCAAGGGGAAAAAGCCATCCAAAATTTACGTAAAAATGCGCTTGAAGTCGGGCTAATTTAGCCATTACCACCATAAGTTTAGCTTGATTTTTGTGTGATCAATCGGTATAATTGCCGCGTTTGACAGGATTGAATTTATTGTATTTAATGAAGTTTATCGATGATTGAGACCATTCGCTGGCGCGAAAACAAAATACGAATTTTGGACCAGACGTTGCTTCCGAATTCCGAAAATTATATCAACTTAAATTCGGTTGATTCGCTCATCGATGCGATTAAGAAATTAAAGGTACGCGGTGCCCCGGCGCTTGGCATTGCAGGGGCAATGGGAATGGCACTGGGCATCCAGAAGATAACGAAACTCGATTCCCTCTCGGACATCATGAAGGATCTGGCGGACCGTTTGAAAGCCAGCCGGCCGACAGCCGTAAACCTAAAATGGGGAATTCAACGGATATTGGATTTTGTACAAAGCCGAGTATGGGAACTAGACAACTTGAAAAAATCCGCCATTGAAGAGGCGGAAAACGTATTGAATGAGGACATCCGGATGTGTCAAAGCCTGGGTAAAGTTGGTGAAGCATTGATACCGAATAACGCACGAATTCTGACTCATTGTAATACCGGAGGGCTGGCTACCGGTGGCTATGGAACAGCGCTTGGCGTGATTCAATGCGCCCATGAATCGGGCAAGAAGCCTTTTGTTTACGCCGATGAAACGCGACCACTTCTTCAAGGCGCTCGATTGACAACTTGGGAACTAAAGCAAAATGGCATTGAACATGCCCTAATTTGCGATAATATGGCGGGTTATCTAATGCAACAGAAGAAAGTAGATTGCGTGATCGTTGGCGCGGATCGTATCGCGGCCAATGGAGACACGGCCAACAAGATTGGAACTTATTCGCTTGCGGTACTTTGTGAAAAGCATCGTATTCCCTTTTATGTTGCAGCTCCATCATCCACCGTGGACTCTTCCACCGCACAAGGAAAGGATATTCGGATTGAAGAAAGACCGCCCGAAGAGATCACAACGATGTTTGGTTATCACATAGCCCCGGATAATACGCCCGTCTATAACCCGGCCTTTGATGTAACACCGGCAGAATTGATAACGGCGATCGTCACTGAAAAACAAATATTTTACGGTACGAAATATGCTTTCACCAACTAGAATACGGAGTTATAACCATGCGGCATCTTAACAAAATCATAAGTGCATTTTTTGCAATCTTCCTGACAACTTCCCTCTTGGCACAAGTGCAGACTCATTCGTCGGTTATCAATGGCGTGAAGACTCGATTCCAGAGCGCCTCGTCCAATCCCGGCGATGCGGAAAAAATATATTCGGACGCCATTAAGCTATTAGTCGAAAACAACGTCATACGGGATACCAAGGAAAAAGAGAAAGCAGAAACATACTATTGGCTCGGTGCTTGCTACTCTAAAATGAACGAGTCTGAAAAAGCCGTTGAGGCTTTTGATAAATCACTCACCTTTAGCAAAAAATACCTGGAAGAAGGTGAAAAAGTTTCCGGTGGTATTAAGGTCTTGTCCATCAAGGAATTCAAAAATGACATGAAGTTCAAAATGTATAATCAGGCCAATCGTGCCTTCAATGATGGAAAATCGGCTTCCCCTGATTCCATGAAAGTGTTTTTCTACAAAGCAATCGACAAGTTTACTCAGGTTATGAAGCTTGATTCATCCGTAACCATCAATGGCACCAGCTATCGGGCACCCGTCTACGGGACCTTGGTCAACATATTCATCATGATGATGAATAATGAGACCGAGGAAGGCAATCGGAAACCGCTCCGTGAAAAAGTCATTGAAAATCTTGCGGTAATGACGTCCTTTGACAAAAACAATTTTTCGCTTTACTACAATATCATTGCCCTGTACCAACAGGAAAAGAATTATGATAAGGTAATTGAATGGACCGATAAAGCGTTAAAAGTAGACTCAAAGGACAGTGTCACCATCACGGGAAAGTCACAACTTATTGCACAAAAGGCCCTAATATTGGATGTTCAGGGGAAATCTGAATTAGCACTTAACACTTACTTGGAGGCACTCAAAGCCGACCCGAATAATGCCGATTTGCATTTCAATCTTGCCCGTTTATACTTTTCAAAAAACAAAAACGATGAGGCGATTGCGGAACTAAGGCTAGTAAAGAAACTAAAACCGGAGGACGTCGAGTCCAATTTTCAAGTGGCGGATGAAGCGTTCTTTGCGTACCAAAAAAAGCGCAGTCAGGCCATTGAGAAGTCCGGGACCCGGCCCGACATGAAGAAAGTCATGGATCAGATGAAGGCTGATAATGAAGAATGTAAAACGCTGGTTTTGGAAGCCATAACCGCTATGGACAAAGCCTTAGCGCTATCTAGCGATAAAACGGAAGCCAACTATCGAATTGGGAAATTCTATAATTTATTGGCAGAATTGTCCGGTCAAATGGTGATTGATCAGGACGCTAAAAAGGTCGCGGCTCAAAAGCCCTATTTCGAAAAAGCCGTCAGCTACTTAAAACAGGCTGTAACACTTACTCCAAATCACTTAAACGCCTGGCAGAATTTGTGGATTACCTATACAAACCTGCAGATGAAAAAGGAAAGTAATGAGGCGATGAAAAAATTTGAAGAATTGAGTAAGGGGAAATAACTTAGAAATGATTGCGCGTTATACTCGCCCTCAAATGGGCAAAATATGGTCGGACGAAAATAAATTCCAAAAGTGGCTCGATGTGGAATTGGCCGTTTGTCAGGCTCAAGCCGATCTTGGATTCATCCCAAAAGGCTCGAATGATGTCATTCAGCAAAAAGCCAAGTTCAACGCCGAACGGGTTTTGGAAATTGAAAATGAAGTGAAACATGATGTCATTGCTTTCCTGACCAACGTCGCAGAACATGTCGGCGAAGATTCGCGTTTTATCCATCTCGGAATGACATCCAACGATGTACTTGATACCTCCCTATCACTCGTAATACGTGAGTCCGGAGAATTATTGCTCCATGATTTAGGAAAATTGAAAGCCGCCGTCAAGTCACGTGCGCTGGAACACAAACTCACGCCGTGTATGGGACGAACCCATGGCGTGCACGCCGAGCCGGTAACGTTTGGCCTCAAGCTTGCTCTTTGGTACGAAGAAATAGCGCGAAATGAATCCCGTTTAAAGCGCGTCATTGAGGCTTGTTCCGTCATAAAAATATCCGGCGCAGTCGGAACATTTGAACATCTTGATCCGAAAGTTGAGGAAAAAACAGCCGAAATTTTGAAATTGGCCTCCATAAATTCGACTCAAGTCGTCCCGCGAGATCTCCATGCCGACTTTCTGTCGACGCTCGCCATCGTAGGTGCATCGTTGGAAAAGTTTGCGACCGAAATACGGAGTTTACAGCGAACTGAAATTTTAGAAGCCGAAGAATATTTCTCCAAAGGTCAAAAAGGTTCATCGGCCATGCCGCATAAGCGTAACCCAATTACTTGTGAACGAGTTGCGGGACTTTCTCGCATTCTTAGAGGCAATGCTATGGCGGCTATGGAAAATGTGGCCTTGTGGCACGAACGCGATATCACCCATTCTTCAGTGGAGCGCATTATCATTCCCGACAGCACGATCTTGCTCGACTACATGATTACGCAATTTACAAACATCATCGAAAAGCTTATTGTGTACCCAAAAAATATGATGAAAAATATTGAGCGTTCTAAGGGACTCCTATTCAGCCAGCCCATCCTATTGGCCCTCGCAAGAAAAGGACTCAAGCGGGAAGACGCCTATAAAATTGTTCAGGAAACCGCGATGACCGTCTGGGAATCGGAATCGGGATCCTTTCAGAAATCAATTTCTGAAAACCCCAAAGTAACCGGTCTCCTTACGCCGAGTGATCTCGCCGATTGTTTTGACTTAAAACATAGCATGAAGAATATTGATTATTTATTTAAACGCGCCGGTATTCAAAACTGAGTATTGCGGCAGGAGGATGACGTGGAAGTTAACATCAAGAAACTTGAAAAAGAAAAATTGTTTATTGAAGGTAATGTAAAAAAATTTTACAACACCAATAACCCCGATTTCCTTTTCATGGAATGCAAAAATGAAGTAATGCCAATCGATGGAAAAAAATTGCTTAAGGGAAAGGGCAAAGGCAAAGGCGCGGTTAACTCCGAAGTCTCGTCTTATATTTTTCAATTTCTGGAGTCGTACCATATTCCGACCCACTATGTAGGAAAAACGGACAAAATGTTGGTTGTCCGCAAACTGGACATGATCCCGATTTACGTCGTTGTTCGGAACCTTGCGGCCGGAAGTTTTGCGAAAAATTTCAAAATGTCCGAAGGGGAGCCACTACCAGCCCCTATCATCGAGTTCTATTTTAAGAATGAGAAAATGGGCAATCCAATGGTAAACGAGTACCACTTGTATGCATTTGGATCTGCCAATCAGGATGAAGTTCGAACAATACAACGCCTTTCCGGAAAGATAAACGCCGTTGTAAAGAATTTTTTCGAACGAAGAGGCCTTCAACTCGCCGATATCAAATTGGAATTTGGACGATCCAAAGGTAAAATCTATCTGGCCGATGAAATTACGCTAGACACTTGCCGACTGTGGGACGTTCAAAACGATATTAAGTACGAGCGAGAGATCGCCGGCGCCAAAGAAGCAGAAATTGGCAAAATCTATGCGGAATTTAAGCAAACAATTACTCATCCAAAAAATCGTGACGAAAAACCAAATCCTTAAGGAGTTCTTCATTTGAAAATCTCAAGAGAAGGTTACACTACAATATTTATTGTCAATATTTTCGTTTCGATTTCGGTAATTTTGACATTCGAATTTGGGCAGGTTTGGCTCGCATTGCTCATCCCTATGATACTTATCGAACTATTGGTGATTTATTTTTTTCGAGACCCTGAACGAGCGATTACACCCGGCGATAATTTGATAATTGCACCGGCGGATGGTAAAGTCATTCTTGTTAAAGAAGTCCGTGAAGACAAATACCTGAAGTCCGAAGCCATTCAAATTAGTATTTTTTTGTCCGTCTTCAATGTGCACGTTAATCGGTACCCGTTAACCGGCGTCATCAAGTATTTTGAGTACATGGCCGGAAAATTCCTCATCGCGTTTGATGACCGAGCCTCGTTGCAAAATGAACAGACCATTGTCGGCCTTGAGCACGCCAAGATCAAAATTGTATTTAAGCAAATCGTCGGGCTTCTGGCGCGTCGACTGGAGTTCTATGGTAAAGAAAATGATACGGTTAGAATCGGTGACCGCTGCGGTATTATGAAATTCGGTTCCCGGATGGACATTATTGTTCCAAAAAATGTTGAGATCTTGGTCAAAATTGGCGATAAAACGATTGGTGGACAAACCATTCTTGGTAAAATAGTTTAATGGCGGCTAAAAAGCATCTGCCTTCGATTGTAACGGCATTAAACCTATTCGCGGGTTTTTTATCGGTAATCCATTCCATTCAAGGCGATTATACATCCGCGGCATGGCTAATCGTAGTAGCGTCCATCATGGATTTGTTGGATGGCAAAGTTGCTCGACTGACAAAATCGAGTTCTGAATTCGGTGTCGAATTGGATTCGCTTGCCGACGTCTCTTCCTTTGGCTTCGCACCATCTATATTGATTTACAAGTCGTATTTTTCTCAATGGGATGCGTTTGGAACACCCTGGGGATCGATCGGCATTGCTCTTAGTTTTATGCCCTTGGTTTTTGGGAGCATTCGGCTGGCGCGTTTTAATGTAGGCGTCAATGATCCCAACGAAAAAGATACGTATTTTAAGGGGTTGCCGATTCCATCGTCGGCTATCGCACTTGCAGCCTTTGTGGTCTTCGAACAGGAGGTGTTTGGCAGTTTTAAAAATATAGAGATTTTGACGGGGTTGACGGTCTTGGTTTCCGTCCTGATGGTCAGTACAATCCGCTATGAAGGCGTTCCGCAATTTTCCAAACGGAACTTTGAGACTATTATCAAGATCGTAATTTTGGCTATTACACTTCCAATTTTCCTGTGGTCCCCTTCAAAATCCATTTTTCCTGTCATGATGATATTCATTTTATCCGGCATTTTACGCGCTATTATCTTGTTTTTCAGATCGAAAAACGACAACACAAAAACTGTCGCTTAAGCTCGTAGTACTTTCAAGAATTTGCGTTTGCCGACTTTTAAGATAGTTTCCCCTCGCAGTGTTACCTGTAACTTTTCATCCGTCACTTTTTCCCCGTTAATACTCACCGCGCCTTGTTGAATTTGTCGCCTGGCATCGTTACCGGAATCAACCAGCTTTGTATCCGTCAGAAGTTTTAGAACCGAAATGGCATCGACATCTAATGAAATGACCGGCATATCATCGGGAATTTCCTTCTTTTTAAAAATTTGATCAAAATCTTCTTCGGCTTTGCTTGCCTGTTGTTGATCATGATACAATTGAATAATATGCTTTCCCAAACTGCGTTTCAAATGAGACGGGTTGAGGGAAGGATCGGACAACTGTTCTTTGATCGCATCCAGTTCTTTGTCGCTGACTTCCGTCGCAAGTTCAAAATACCGGTAGATCATCGAATCCGGAATGGACATGATTCTGCCAAACATTTCGCCCGGTGAATCGTTGAAACCAACGTAATTATTTAATGACTTGCTCATTTTTTGAACCCCATCTGTGCCTTCCAGGAGCGGCATGGTGATGATAACTTGCTCCTCCTGACCATATTCTCTCTGAAGATCCCGCCCGACCAGGAGATTAAATCGCTGATCCGTTCCTCCAAGTTCGACATCGGCTTCGAGCGCAACCGAATCCATCCCCTGAGCTAGGGGATAAAGGAATTCATGAATGCTAATGGGTTCCCGGCCCCGGTAGCGGTTCTGAAAATCATCACGCTCAAGC
>JANNSF010000081.1:0-10264 GCA_031402315.1 bacterium
CGCCGTCGCCAAAAACGTCATTCTCACGATAGACAACATCCCCAAGATGAATACCAATTCGCAATCGAATAATACGTTCCGTCGATATTATTTCATTGCGCATGTGCAGCTGTGTTTGAATCTCCACCGCGCATCGCACGGCGTCCAGCGCGCTGGAAAATTCTACTAAAAACGCATCACCAATCGTTTTAATTTCATGACCGGAAAATTTTAGAAAAATAGGACGGAGAAGCGAATTATGTTCGGCCAACAACTCCAGAGCAAGGGCTTCGTTACGCTGAGTCATAGCGCTATAGCCCACGATGTCGGTGAACATGATCGCCGCAAGTTTGCGTGTTTCACTCATAAGAACCAACTTTGATTTCGAAAGCAAGTCCGCCTCATATGCGAAAAACGATTCATATCAATTCGTCAAACCCTGCACGGGCGCCGGAATACGACCGCCGCGGAGAATAAACTTTTTTGGCGACAAATTTCGAATCGGCATAATAGGAGCTTTACCCAGAAGACCGCCGTAATCAACCGATTCACCAACTTTCTTACCCGGCACCGGAATAATGCGCACCGCGGTTGTCTTTCCATTGATCATACCGATCGCCGATTCGTCCGCAATCAAACCGGCAATCACTTCCCACGGCGTATCGCCCGGCACAGCAACCATATCCAGACCGACCGAACAAACGCAGGTCATCGCTTCCAGTTTTTCCATGGTAAGATTTCCTTTTTCCACGGCCGCAATCATGCCTTGATCCTCGCTGACCGGAATAAATGCGCCGCTCATTCCTCCCACGTAAGAAGACGCCATGAGACCGCCTTTTTTCACGGCGTCATTCAGCATAGCAAGCGCAGCAGTCGTGCCGCAGGATCCGACATCTTCCAGCCCCATTTCAATAAGAATATCAGCAATACTGTCACCGATCGCCGGTGTCGGAGCCAGAGAAAGATCGACGATACCAAATTCCACATTTTGCTTTTTGGCGACCTCGCGTCCCATCAATTCTCCGGCGCGTGTGATTTTGAAAACCATACGTTTGATAATTTCCGATAGTTGCCCTAGATCTGCTTCCGGTGCCTGTTTAATAGCATTCAGAACAACGCCGGGTCCGCTAATGCCCACATTGATCACGCACTCCGGTTCCGATACGCCGTGAAAGGCGCCGGCAACAAATGGATTGTCTTCGACCGCATTACAAAACACGACAAATTTTGCGCACCCGATGGCGCCGTCCGACGCGGTCCGTTCCGCCAGATCTTTTATGTTTTTTGCGATCATGATAATCGCGTCCATGTTAATCCCCGCTTTGGTCGTACCCACATTGACGGACGAACAAATTCTCTTCGTCGAAGCAAGCGCTTCCGGAATGGCTTCGATCATAGCGCGGTCGCCTTTAGTAAATCCCTTTTGAACCAGCGCGGAAAATCCGGCAAGAAAATCTACGCCAATGGTTTCAGCGGCCTGATCTAATTTTTTGGCGAGCTGAACGAATTCATCCCGCGTAAATCCATCGCACACAATCGCAACCGGTGTAATCGAAACACGTTTATTGGCAATCGCGATGCCGTACTTCATTTCCACTTCACGCGCCGTCGCCACATGCTTTTCCGCGTACTTGCAGATTTTATCATAAATCGCCTGAATGGTTGCGGGCGCATTACCGCGGCCGCAGTCACGCAAACTAATTCCCATGGTCGTCGTACGGATGTCAAAGTGCTCAACCTCCGTCATTCGAATCGTTTCTAAAATTTCTTGTATTTCAAACGACATGCTTTCTCCACAATATATTTTTTAGTCGGGGTAATTTATCGTCGTAAAGGCACAAAGGCACGAAGAATTTTTTGGTTGAAACCTCGGATTTGATTTCGCTACGTTTCTTTAAGTAGTTCAATAATTCTTTCCGAAATCGAAGAGGTGCAGGAAATCATACTCTTGATATACAGGTGAGACTTCCCTTCACGGTCAAAAATTCTAGCTCCCGATTCTTCGAGAATTGGTTTCAGCGCGGCGACATCCCAGAGATTCATTTTCGGGTCAATCATCACGTCGGCCCGTCCATCCGCAACCATCATGTGTCCATAGCAATCCCCCCACGTCCTGACTAATTTAACTTGCGACATTAGTTTGTCAAAAACCGTCTGATAATTGCCCATGTTTTTGATGTCTGTGGTCAAAAGAGTGGCCAGCGATAGTTTAGAATTTTTACGCGCGGTAATTTTTCTCCCATTCAAGTACGCACCTTGACCTTTTTGCGCATAGTACATCTGGTTCAGTGCAGGAATATGGACGATTCCTATTACCGTATCTTTTACTTTTAGATTTTCAATCCCGATAAGAGTGCCGTAAAACGGAATTCCATGTATGAAGGATTTCGTTCCGTCGATGGGATCAAGAATCCAGCGGTATTCACCGGCTCCGGGCAATTCTCCAAATTCTTCTCCTAATATTCCATGACTCGGAAATTCTTTCTGAATAAATTCGCGAAGCCATTCCTCCGCCTCACGATCGGCTATCGTAACCGGTGACGCATCCGACTTTTCTTCGACAGTGAGTGAATTTGTTTGATAATAACGAAGCGTGGATTTTCCGGCTTCGTACGCCGCATGAATTGCGGCATTCAATAATTCTTTCATGATGGGAAAACTATTCAAAAGAGCCGTGAGAAGCAAATGACAGCGTCAAGTGTTCTCATTTTTCACCGATTTAATCTGTTTCAATACCAATCTGCCTTACGCAATAAAGCGGCCATCACGCCCAAAGCCAAAGTCAAAATAATGAGTCCGTATTCGCCCCGTCAAGCTTGAAAACAGGTCGCCAAAATCATAATAAGCGTAAGACCCACTGCGTCAAGAGTGCTTTAAAAAGATTCGAGCAGGGGCTAAAGGAAGAGTCACCACAGTCAGCCACATATGGGGAAAACCTCCTTATTAGACATTTTTTTAGATTCCGTATTTCGTTTTGACAAATTGAAACCAATCTTGTTGGAATTGATCTGCATTTTTCCCAAGTGTTGTTCCGATATCGCCATTATTTTGGATTAGCATTTTCAACGTCGGATAACCAAATTCGGTTACAATATATTCGGCAATTAAATAGCCCACATCGTAAACTTTCGTGTTATTAAAAGAATTGAGTTCAGAAAGAGACGGCGGATCGCCCTCAACTAAGTATGCAATTGCTGATGGATCAACAAATTGGCGGGATTCATAAATGGCTACACTTTCCCAAAGCCAACGAGGACGATTAGCGATGGAGGAATTAACATGAAGTGATGCACAATGAGCAAACTCATGGGTCAGAATGGACATGATCCAAGGATAATTAGCCCCATTTTGAAGATTGGGCGACATCATGTGAATCTGCGTTTCAGAAATAGCTAATCCACTGGCCCAACTTGGCAAATTGGGCACAACGCTCGCAACGGCGCTGGCAAGGGCTGCATGGTCAGAATAGAAATGAACGTTTACAGTAGGCAAAACGCCGCAATCCAAATCGGTAATAATTCGTGGGTAATGAAATTCAAGTGTGTCGGCTATCGCCTGAAGATTGGCCGTATCCATTGAAAGGTAGTATATGTTGAAATGAGACGATACGAATGGGTACGGACGTTGAACTTGACCTTCATTTTCATCAATTTTTGACTCTCGATTGTCGGATGAATGGCAGGATGAGGCAAACACCAACAAAATAAGAACGGATAGTTTTTGTAAGAATTCCATGCTTGATACTCCTTAATCTAATTTTAATGTGAAACTAAATTTATAACACACACGTTGTAACAGTTATACGTCTACAACTTAGAAGCAAGTTTCACCTAGTCCTTGGTCGATTCTTGCGAATTTATGATGCCGAATACACTACAAATTATCCATCTCAATCCAAGTTCGAAAACGTCTCTTTTTCCGACTAAATTCACCAACCAAGTCTATTATTCCTCCGGGGCAGACATGCATGTCGCATACCATAGCCCCTACTCGATCAAATTCGTTTTAAAGGGAGAAGAAAAATACACCGTCAATGGAAACTTTTTCGCTGTACCGGAACGCCGATTTTTACTCGTGAATCATGAGAGCTTTGTCGAGTGCCATGCTCTTGGTCCAGATGCCCATCGATCAAGTGGTCTCTCCATTTTTATTTCGCCTTCCATCGTATCGGAAGTCTGCAATGCTATGGCTTATTCCTTGAATCAACAGATGGAGAATAGTGAACCTCATAATTTGACGACGCCCGATTTTTTATCTGGAATTTTTCATAGGGAAGAAGATTACATCGGTTCTTTTCTCGATCAATTTTCAAATACTCTCTTAAATCAAAGCCACTTAATGATTGGGGATGAATTTTTTTACAGACTCGCCGAAACGATGATCAAGAGCCATCGCGAGTATGAACGGCAGCAAAATGATATCTCAGCGGTCAAACCGGCGACGCGTGCAGAACTCTATTCTCGCTTAATGACGGCTCGTCATTTTCTTTTGGATAACTATTATACGAATTACCCGCTTGAGTCTATAGCTCGCGTCGCGTGTTTGTCGCCGTATCATTTTCAGCGCTTATTTAAACAAGTTTTTTATGAATCCCCGACCCGATTTCATCTAAAGCATCGCCTTCAAAAAGCCAAAGAAGACCTACAATCTTCAGGGCTGACTATAACGGAGACGGCCTATAAATTTGGATTTACCGATGTTTTTGTGTTTAACAAGATGTTTCGAAAGGTATTCGGTGCACCACCGTCCCACTTTAAAAATCTCAATAAATCTAAAAAGATTAGCTCGTAGGACCATTTGACTTATTCTGTGAGGACATGAAAGTATATGGATAAGAACTGAATCTTATTCAGTTTTGGTGCGAAGCACGCTATGAACCGAATCGTAGTGATAACCAGATTCATAAATTAAATGCTCCTCACCTGTTTTGGGGAGTGCGGCTTACGAATAGGTCGAGTAAGGTATTGAAAACAAGGAGAATATTGATGCAGAAAATTTACGAGATGGTTTTATCTTCGGCAATCACCTTGAAATCCAAAGATGGATAGGTGCTCAGGAATAGAATGGACGAAAAAAAATGAGTCCGGGTTTACTAATTTAAAAATTGAATAGAGAAGGATTTATGAAATGAAAAATCGATCATTTGTGTTATTACTTATGGGTATGTCAATCTCAAATTGCGACAAGCAACCAATTGCGCCTACCGAGCCAAGCGGTAGTCCAGAAAAAAGGGCACACCATGAAATGGTTTATGATGAAGCTGGTAAATCAGTGTTAATGATTTCCGGAAGTTCACCACAAAGCAATGGTTCCATAAAATTTTTCAACGATATTTGGAATTATGATGTTTCCGGATGGAGAAGCGTTGGAAACGCAGGTGATGAGCGAAGCGGGATTCGGCTTGCCTATGATTCCAAACGAAGCAAACTTTTCTCCTTTGGGGGTTTTACCAATAACAACCAAGCTAGTGGCGAGCTTAGAGAATTTGAAAATGGAGATTGGAAAATACTTTCGAATGAATCTGAGATGAAAAGCTCTGAGCCTGGTTTCGTGTACGATGTAAACAGAGACAGACTGATCGCATTTGGTGGTAATGCTGGAGGCGGAATTGTGAATAATATTACCTGGGAATGGGATGGTGCAAAATGGAATAAATTTGTGGGGATTAGCCCTCCAGGCAGACAGGCATTTGTAATGGCATATGATACAAAAAGAAGCAGAACTATTTTATATGGCGGAATGGATGGAACTGGAAATCTGCTGGAAGACGACGGTGTATGGGAATTTGATGGGATAGAGTGGAAAAATATTTCCGGATCTGATTCACCAGGAGCAAGAATGGCATCGGGGTATGCTTATGACTCCAATCGCGGCATGCTAATCATTTTTGGAGGAGCCGGAGCAAGTAAAATATTAGGAGATACTTGGGCGTGGAATGGAATAGCATGGGAAAAACTGGCAGACACGGGTCCTTCTCCCAGAATGATGGGATATATGGCGTATGATAAACATCGAGACCGGATTGTTTTGTTTGGTGGTCGTTTAGGCTGGCCTAATGATGTCAGTGATACGTGGGAATGGGATGGATCAAAATGGTATGAGATTAAAGAGTAACGTTTTTTTCGATACCTACACAAAGGTGATCATGACATCGCCTCAGAGTGTTCCGTTTGATCATCATCGCCCTCAATAAGCCAAGAAGTGCTATAATCTTCAGGCCCGAAAGGCATTTGAATCGATGTTAATTGTGTCTACTAAGATGTTTCGAAAGGTGTTTGGTGCTCCACAGCCCCACTTTAAGAATCACAATCAATCTTAAACGTTGCTCGTTACCACGCTTTTATCACGTCGTACCCAAATCTTACAATCAATCCAAATACCACAACCAAGAATACATAACGGATAAAACGGTTACCACGTAAAACAGCCATACGACTTCCGACAAAGGAGCCCCCTATTTGACAAAGTGTCATGGGGATCGCAAGTTTGTAAAACACGAACCCATGGCCAACAAAAAAGACAAGCGATGAGAGATCGGCGACAACGTTTACGACTTTAGCCATCGCAGAAGATTTCAGAAAACTAAATCCGACGAGCGAGACAAATCCAAAAACTAAGAGGCTTCCGCTTCCCGGCCCGAAAAATCCATTGTAGAAGCCGACCGTCATACCGATCGCAAGCGCAAGCCAATTCGTCCACAACGGGCTCTGAAGTGTATCGTCGTCATGACCGAGATTTTTTTTGATGTAAGTATAGATCGCAATACCGATCATAAATAAAAGCATGATCGGTTTCAGAACATCCGGACTCAGTGATTTCGATACGAGCGCGCCCAGATAAGACAGACACGCCGCTCCACCGACGCTTATCCCAAGCGCTGTCCACGGCATAGAGACATGCTTCATATAGTGCGCCGCAGCTAAAATAGTTCCAGGTACAGAAGAAAATCGATTGGTTCCAATGATCACCGGAACCGGCGAAGCCGGGAACATAACAAATAAAACCGGCACGGTGACGAGCCCGCCTCCACCCACGACGGCATCCACAAATCCAGCCAGAAAGGCGAAGGCACAGATTGTCACAAAGGCCCAGGATAAAAATTCAAATTCCATATTTCGACGGTCGAAGTGTTTGTGTTTTCAAAATTATGACTTAACTTCTTTTATCAGGATAGTGTAATAAGAATTAATTTCAAAACCATCGATCTAAGCAAAGAAAATATCTGTGAAAAAAAAACTGGGTTGGTTCATCTCATTTTTTTCGATTCTTTATCTGCTTGGTTGTGTCTACGGCATTTTTCGATACGTGTCGGGGGAAATTTTATTTGATCCGGCGGAAACGATCTGGATTGAAGGAAGAATCTTTGATGTGCGCGTGGACAGTGTGAACTTTGGTAAAAATGATTCCAAATCCGTTACCATTCGTATTCAAAATCCAAACGTTTGTCTCACGGCTAATGACAATTTTTGGAACTCCTGGGATTTGTGTTATGAAACGAAAATTTGGGAATATCTACATAAAGGAAGCAGGGCAGAATTTCAAATTGACAAAAGCGAATCACTTACCTCATCGCAATGCATCCCCCTCCTGGGTTGTCGGCAAGATGGAAATACTTTTTACGACGTCACTTCCATTAACTCTCAAATACAATCCGATCGCGGATGGTCGATTTTCGGACTTGTTGTTTGTTTTCTACCTATGGGAATCGTTTTTTTACTCATTGGACTTTTTACGACAGGAAATGAGCGCTTCATAAATTTTATGATAGCCATAGTGGAGAAAATTCGCAGGCCTTCTGCAAGATCATAAGGCACTCATAAAACGACTTTTGAACCCGCTCAATCCCTGATCCTTCCTTTGCATGGGAAGGAGAGCCTTCAGGGCTAAATAGTATGCTGTCCGTTTCCGCACAGACGCGCACGAAAACGGGCATACCACTTCCGGATTCACTTCAATTAAACTCATAAATTTCAATCAAATACGGGCTGGCACTTCAATTGCTTTCACTCAGAGCCTAGCTAAGGGAGAAAAGCCATGTTTAAAAACTATTTCAAAATCGCTTTTAGAAATCTGGTTCGTCAAAAGGGTTATTCCGCCATCAATATTCTCGGTCTGGCTATAGGAATGACCAGTTGTCTTTTGATCACCCTTTTTGTTTGGGACGAACTCAGTTACGACAAATTTCATGCTAAGTCCGATCGCCTTTATCGGGCATTCCTTGATGCGCGGATTAACAACAAAGATTTTCTCACGGCCCCAACTTGCGAACCCATGGCCGCCGCGCTTCAGCGGGAAGTTCCCGAAGTGGAAAGCGCCGCCCGCATTCGTAAAATCGGAGACTTTACGGTACGCCTCGGCGATAGAGTTTTTATGGAATCTAAATTCCTCCTTGCCGACTCGAATTTTGGTCAAGTGTTGTCGCTGGAATTTATAGATGGTGATGCCAACCACGCTCTGAATAGACCCCGCACACTCATTGTGACCGATGAGATGGCCCTCAAATATTTTGGAAGAACTTATGATATCGTGGGAAAAACTCTTTTCGTGGACAATGCCGATAATTTTGAAATAACCGGTGTCGTCAAAAAATATCCAACTCAATCGCATCTTAGTTTCGATTTCTTGGCATCGATGACTTCGAGACCACCCAATAGCGAAGGATTTTGGATCAGCAACAACTATTTTACCTACATCACAATCAAGCCGGGGGCCAGTCAAAAAGCGGTAGAGGATAAACTCGCCACGCTTGTTGAAAAATACGCGGACCCTCAAATGAAGGAGGTTCTTGGCGCCGGCATAAAACAATTGACCGAAGCCGGCCTTCGCTACAATTATCGCTTGCAAAAGGTAACCGATATTCATCTTAATTCTCAGCTTGAATTCGAACTTGCCCCCAACAGTAGCATGGCCTATGTCTATGTTTTTGGACTTATTGCTGTTTTTATTTTGGGCATCGCCTGTATTAACTTTATGAACCTTTCCACCGCACGTTCAGCACGTCGCGCCAAAGAAGTCGGTGTGAGAAAGGCGTTAGGATCTAACAAATCTCAGCTGGTGCAGCTTTTTGTTGGCGAAGCCATTATGGTAAGTCTTATCGCTATGGCGGTCACGATCGGCTTGACCGAAATTTCGTTACCGTATTTCAATCAATTCGCCTCCAAGAATATATCGCTATCCTATTTAGAGAATCCTGGTCTTCTTTGGGCCCTTTTGACATTTGCTCTGGTGGTCGGTGTCACGGCAGGCAGTTATCCCGCATTTTTCTTGTCTTCGTTTCAGCCCGTAAAAGTCCTCAAAGGAGAATTGCGGACCGGTATGCGAAGTGGCCTCCTTCGGTCGACTCTCGTCATTGGCCAATTTGCCGTCTCCGTGATCCTTATCGTTGGAACCCTTGTGGTCTTTCAGCAACTTCAATTTATTCAGGATAAGGATTTGGGTTTCAATAAGGAACGCCTTGTAGTTTTAGACAATGCATGGCTTATTAAACAGCAATCCGGATTCAAAACCGCCCTGCTGGGAAATTCGAATATTGTATCGGCATCTTACACCGGCGGGGTACCGGGAAAAAATATTGGCAACTCGGCTTTTATTCCGGAAGGCGGAGACTTGTCGAAGCCTGTCTTACTCTATCATATCTACTGTGATTTTGATAACATTCGCACGCTAGGATTCAACATTAAGGAAGGGCGCGATTTCTCCATCGAATATCCTACCGATTCCAATTACGCCGTGGTTATCAATGAATCGGCCGCACGCCTATTGGGTTATCCGAACCCAATAGGAAGGAAAATATCAACACCTTTTGGTCAGGGGGGATCACGGGAACTTAAGATCATTGGAATGGTAAAAGACTTTCACTTTGAATCTCTTCATCAGGAGATCCGGCCACTCGTATTTCGCATGGGGTTTGGCCGCGATGATCATTTTTCAAACCTCGTGATTCGCATTCATGGCCCTCTGCCCGAAGTCATAGGACAAATTGAAAAAGTATGGAGCCAGTTTTCGGGTGGACAACCGTTTGGTTACTATTTTGTCGACGAAAATATTAATCACCTCTACCGGGCCGAACAAACGCTTGGCAAGGTCTTCGGGCTCTTCGCGGGACTGGGCATTTTTATCGCGTGCCTGGGGTTACTTGGTTTGGCCGCGTATACGGCCGAGCAACGTACGAAGGAAATTGGTGTTCGTAAAGTAATGGGTGCAACCGATGCCAATATCGTCGGTCTATTGTCCAAGGACTTTGCAAAATTGGTTTCGATTGCAATCCTTGTGGCTTGGCCGGTTG
>JANNSF010000082.1:0-12616 GCA_031402315.1 bacterium
CCTTAAAAAACTTATTGATAACATGATCGAGACCATGCACCATGCTGATGGAATCGGCCTCGCTGCACCTCAAGTTGGGAAGTCCATTTCGCTTTTTGTGGTTGATGTTTCTCCACTTGAAGAGGGTCATAAACCGATGGTTTTTATAAACTCTGAAATAATGGAATTTAGCGGCGAATCGCCCTATAATGAAGGATGTTTGAGCATTCCCGGTGTTACGGGGGAGGTTTTGAGGCCCGATAAAATCAAATTGAAATACACGGACCTCGAAGGCAAAAATCATCACGTTAAAGCGGATGGGATTTTGGCACGTGTAATTCAACACGAATTCGATCATGTTATGGGACGGCTATTTATTGACTATTGGAATATTGAAAAACGAGAAGAATTCGCAACAATACTAAAAAGACTGGAAGCTAAAAATAGGAAGTAATGGAACGTAAGGTATTCAAGGTTTTTAATAAAAACAGAGAGCCCATTCGCGGTGATGTGTGTATACCGGATTATAATCGTCGTTATCCCGTCATTGTGATGAGTCACGGGTGGAAAGGTTTTAAGGATTGGGGTTTCTTTCCCTTTCTATCGGAAGTCCTATGCAAAAAGGGCTATATCGTTGTAAAATTCAATTTTTCCGGCTCCGGTATCGGAGAGGATATGCAGAATTTTACGGAGTTGGAAAAATTTGCGACGAATACTTATTCCAAAGAACTCGATGACTTGGAGCGAGTTCTTGACGAATTGGAAAAAGGAAATGTGTGCGATCGTTTTGGATATTTTGACAAAGTCGGTTTGCTTGGCCACAGCCGAGGGGGCGCCATCTCAATTTTAAAGGCATCCTCCGATCAGCGGGTAAAATGTGTTGTGACATGGTCTTCACTGGCGTTGGTAGAGCGTAATTCCTTTATGGATGTTCTGCCTCAGTGGAAACGTGAAAAGTTTATTATGATACCGAATTCCAGAACAGGTCAGGACATGCAGCTTGACCTTAATATTGTCGAGGATATTGAAAAAAATAAGATAAAGCTCAATATCCTTAAAGCCGCATCGCGCTTGGATGCTCCGTGTATGGTTATTCACGGTGAAAAGGACGAGACGGTTCCGACTGCCGAGGCTCACCAGATTTTTAAGGAACTTCATCTTTCGCGGTCACGTCTTGAGATTATAGAGGGAGCAACCCACACCTATGGTGTTAAGCATCCATTTGAGGGACCGACGCCGGAATTCAAGAAAGCTCTGGCGTTAACACAAGAATGGTTCGGGAACTTTTTAAAATGATTTTGAAGATGTTCACGGTCGGGCCATTTCAGGAAAATTGTTACCTGATTGGGGACGAATTGACGATGTCCGGAGTTCTCATTGATCCCGGTGATGAAGGGGTCCGGATTATTTCTGAAGTCAAAAAATCAAATCTAAAACTACTCGCGATTTGGAATACACACGCCCATCTTGATCACGTTGGTGCCGTGCAAATGGTAAAGGAAGAATTTGGAATACCTTTTTACCTGCATGCGGATGATGAGTTATTGTTAAAAAATGTTCCCCGCCAGGCGGCTATGTTTGGATTGGCATCACCTCCGGTACCGGGCATAGATTCTTATCTTAAGGCTCCCTCAGAATTGTGCCTTGGAAAATTAAGCGTTCGTGTTTTTCATACGCCCGGGCATTCTCCCGGAAGTGTCTGCTTTTACATAGAATCAGAAAAAGTCGTCATTGGGGGAGATGTACTATTTAACGGATCCATTGGCCGGACAGATCTTCCGGGAGGAAATTGTGATACACTTCTGGAATCAATTAAAACCAACCTATTCACGTTGCCGGACGATACGATAGTGTACCCGGGACATGGCCCATCCACTGCGATCGGCTTTGAAAAAAGAAACAATCCATTTTTTAATTAAAATACTCCGACTATCGCAACTATTAAGAAAATGACAAAAGGAATGGAAAGTATAGCAACTCAAGATCTGAAAAGCCCGGTCAAGCGGCTTGTTTCAAAGCGGGATATTGGTATCGAAGCCTTTGAACTTGAAAATGGTAACTTAATGATGGAAGCAACGTTCCTCGATCCCTATCATCTGATTCGTTTCAATATGCAAATTGATCCGAGTACGAGAAAAATAGTGGCGGCAAAGTCAGAAATGGCAAATCATCCGCATGAAGTGTGTCCTTCCGTAAATGAGCGAACCAAAACGCTGATCGGTGTCGAAGTGGCCAGGGGCGTAACCCGAGAGATTAATAAGCGAATCGGCGGTCCGGATGGCTGTATTCATTTGCGTGAAGTCATGCTCGAGACTATTAATTTTGCAGCAACCGTTCTCGTGGGTTACGATGGCGGTTTTGGATTGATGAGTCGGGAATTCAATCTTTTGGAGGAAAAGAAAAGGTTTGACCTGTCAAAACATGTCTTAAAAAATTCGTGTCACGTGTATAAAGAGACGTTGGAGTAGTTATGCGAATAGGCCCTTACGAGATTCATTCCATAGAAACAGGACGATTTGCGCTCGATGGAGGAGCCATGTTTGGCGTGGTGCCAAAAAACTTATGGAGTAAAACAAATCCTCCCGACGAACAAAATCGAATCACACTCGCAATGCGATGCTTGCTATTGCTCCACGAAGATGGGCGAAAGATATTAATTGACAATGGAGTCGGGCATAAATACAGCGAGAAATTCGCTTCGATCTATCGAATAGATCACTCTCAGTTTACTCTTGAAGCATCGCTTCTTGAATATGGCTTATCCACAAACGACATTACGGATGTTCTCCTGACGCATCTGCACTTCGATCATGCAGGAGGTTCCACAAAGGTCGTCAACGGCGAAGTAGTTCCAACTTTTGAGAATGCAAAGTACTACGTCCAAAATAAACACTACGATTGGGGCAAAACCGCCTCGGAAAAAGACCGTGCCAGCTTTATCAAGGCTGACTATGAAATACTTGCGACTTCGAAGAGAATGATCTTTCTTGCAGGTGAAGATTGCCATTTGCCTAACATTCGATTTTTTATTGCAAACGGCCATTCACCGAATCAGCAATTACCCATTGTCTACGATGATCATCGGTCGATATTTTTCTGTGGTGATCTAATCCCTACGATGACCCACGTTGCCGTGCCCTATGTCATGGCGTATGATAATCAGCCACTTGTCACTATAGAGGAAAAAAAGCACGTGCTTAATCAGGCTGTTAAGGAAAAGTGGATTTTGTTTTTCGAGCATGATCCGGCAACGGTTGGTGCTACAGTCATTCTTGATGATAAGGGATATCGTGTTGGCGAGACGCAATCTTTTTAGATGTATAATAATAAGAAAATTGAGGTCATTATTCCGGCGGCCGGCATCGGCAAGCGAATGGGGAATGCGACCGTTGCGAAGCAATTCATTGAGATCGGCGGAAAACCGATTTTGGCTCACACTATTCAAAAGTTTCAGGACGCCGATATCATCGATTCAATATGTATTTGTGCCGCGCCTGATATGTTGGATTTTGTTCGTCATAAAATCGTGAATGAGTATAGTCTCACAAAAGTCGTTAGAATTGTCCTTGGCGGAAAGGAGCGTCAAGACAGCGTCTACGAAGGGCTAAAAAAATCGGTGGGTGATATGATACTTGTTCATGATGCCGTTCGGCCTTTTATTGCAGAGTCACAAATAAACTCGCTTGTTATGGCTTGTGATCAATTCGGCGCGGCCGCACTCGGCGTTCGTCCTAAGGATACAATCAAGATGGAAACTGATGATGGTTTCATTATGCAGACGCTTTCGCGCGATCAATTGTGGAGTATTCAAACACCCCAGGCATTTGAATCTCAGATCCTTAGGACCGCCTTCGAAAGCGCAATAGAAGACAAATTTTTCGGAACGGATGAATGTATGCTTGTTGAGCGAATTGGAAAAAAAATTAGGATAGTCGAGGGGGTTTATTCAAATATTAAAATTACAACGTCTGAAGATATGATTTCGGCCAGGCAATTTTTAATTTGAATTGGATTGGTGGTTTGTCTACTTTCAGAAGTTCTTAATTCATTTATACTTAGGAGAGGTTATGACCGAAGATTATAAGCAACACATGGTAAAAGGCCGTGAAGCTTTCATGTCAAATGACTTTCGCAAAGCATTCGAATTCTTCAATGCGGCCTTAGGATTGATAAAAGAACTCAAGGACCATGATGATTCGAAGAGCCACTATTATATTACGCAAGAATGCGTATTTGATTCACTTGAAAGAATGCAAGATTATAAAACAGCGATTACTCGAATTGATGAACTAATCGAAGAAGAAAAAGCCAAGGGCGATGCGAAGACAAAGCATATCGCTCATTTTATGCAGCGCAAAGCGTGTTTGGAGATCAAGAGTGGCAATAATCGGGTCGGGGTTAAAATTGCAGATGAAGCCTACGAAATAGGATGGAAGACCAAAGAGCAACAGACCAATTATGAGATTGTCGCAAAGATTTACAATGAACATCAAAGGGGTACTAAAATCACATCGGAGCATATTGAATTTTGGCAGAAAAACCACAACTATTGGGCGGCGGATAAAGAGTTGACGTTCTAAGAAATGACAGGTGTTACGGAGCGGACTTATTAACCGGGAGATGTACAAGCCATGAATTTGAATGAGCTCATTTCGCATCAGGCACAAAAAACAGATTCCAAAATAGTTTTACTCATTATGGATGGTTTGGGCGGTATTCGCACGAAAGACAATCCAAAAACTGAGCTCGAATTGGCAAATATTCCCAATTTGAATAGTCTTGCTAAAGACTCGCTCTGCGGCCGCATCATGCCTGTCTCTTACGGCATTACACCGGGCAGTGGGCCGGCGCATTTCTCGCTTTTCGGATACAATCCAATGGATGAAAATATCCAAATTGGAAGAGGTGTTCTGGAAGCGTTGGGGCTGGACATCAAGCTTCAAGCCGGAGATGTTGCAACGCGGTGCAACTTTGCGACATCCGACAGTGGCGGCCTTCTCGTTGATCGTCGCGCCGGTAGGATTCCTACCAATGAATGTGTTCGTCTTTGCAAAACGCTGAGCTCTAAGATCAAAAAAATTGATGACGTAAAGGTTATTATCCATCCGGGTGAACAGTATCGCTTTGTTGTTGTATTTCGCGGAAAGAAACTTGGCGGCAATATTAATGATACCGACCCACAATCAACAGGTGTCAAGGCATTGCGAGCAATGGCCAATGATGCGGCTTCAAAACGCATGTCTAAGATTGCGGACAAGTTCATCGCCGAGGCCAATGCGGTTTTAAAAAAAGAAGTCATGGCGAATAGCATCCTGATGCGGGGATTCTCAGCGTTACCCCATGTTCCTTCAATGAAAGATAGGTTTCAACTAAATGCAGCCTGCATTGCAAGTTTTCCGCTTTACCGAGGCGTGGCAAGTGTTGTGGGTATGGACATATTGCCGACGGGCATGGAAATTGGCGATGAATTTCGTACCCTGAAGGAGCATTGGAGCAAGTATAATTTCTTTTTCATTCATATTAAGAAAACGGACTCGTACGGGGAGGATGGAAATTCAGCGGGCAAGATTAAGATAATGGAGGAGGTTGACCGTCACATCCCATTTCTGCGTGAACTGAATCCGGATGTCATCATGGTAACCGGAGATCACTCCACGCCGCCGCCTATGAAGGCTCACAGCTGGCATCCAGTACCGTTTATGATTCACTCTGACGTTTGCAGTTTTGATGATTCACAAGCCTTCAACGAAACAGAGTGTTCACGTGGATTTCTTGGAAATTTTCCATCGTTCCACATAATAGAATTAGCCCTTGCCAACGCAGGGAAACTTAAGAAGTTTGGAGCCTGATCATGGATGTGTTTTTAATGCGCCATGGTGAAGCGGATGATATTGGCGGAAAAATCAAGTCCGACTTCGATCGCCCGCTAACAAAAGACGGCATTGCCATCATGGAAGATGAGGCAGAAGGGATGAAAAAATTAGGGCTGCGATTCAACGTCATTCTTTCCAGCCCGCTGATTCGAGCCAAAGAAACGGCGCAGATCATAGCGGAAAGTCTCGGCTATTCACGAAAGATTACGATCTGCGATGCACTCGGGATTCCTTCGTCCACCGTCGATCTGATGACCCATTTTAAGGAATTCCAAAATGATTATAAAATTTTGCTGGTTGGCCACATGCCGGGCATTGGGAAACTTGCAGGATTCTTCACCGGTCAGAAGATTGAACTTTCTTTCAAAAAGGGAAGTATGTGCAAAATAGAAGTGGAGCAACTTGTGCCGACTGTCCGGGGCGACATAAAGTGGCTTCTAACACCTCGCCAATTAAAACTAATCGGACAAGCCTGATTTTAAAATGTTCAGGACAATCTCCAAAGATTCAAAATATCTAGCCGCAATCGATATAGGAACGAACTCGTTCCATCTTGTGGTTTGCGAAATTATGCAAGGCGAAAAATTTCGCATTGTAGACAGCGTAAAAGAGAATGTTCGATTGGGAAGTGGTGGTAAGGAGATGAAATTTATCTCCCCAGACGCCATGGAAAGAGGTGTCGGAGCTCTAAAGCGCTTCTCGGAAATAGCTCGTTCCTATAAAGCTACGATAAGTGCTATTGCAACCAGCGCCGTACGTGAAGCTATCAATCAGAGTGAATTTGTCAAATTAGTATTTCAGAAAACTAAAATCCGAATAGAAGTTGTATCCGGGGCAGAAGAGGGTCGCTTAATATACCTCGGTATTTTACAATCCTTGCCCATTTTTAATGAAAAAGCGCTAATAATTGATATTGGAGGAGGTAGCGTTGAATACTTGATTGGCCAGAGAGGTGATGCCTCCTATGTAAACAGTCTCCAAATTGGATGTATTCGTCTGACCCAGCGCTATTTTGATACGAAGACGACTAAGGGAAGTCAAATCAAGGCGTGCCGTCAACATATTCGCGGTTTCGTATCATCGGTAGCACGCGAAACAAAGAAACTGAAGTTCGATATTGTAGTGGGGAGCTCAGGCACAATCCTCAGCATAGCGAACATGATTCGCGCCCTCAAAGGACAGGATATAAGCGCTCAACTCAATAATTACGAATTTACGCGAGATGAGTTAAATGCAATTGTCAAAAAAATAGAGGCATGTAAAACCGCCGCTGCACGCGTTTCCATTCCCGGTATGGATCCCAAAAGAGCGGACATCATTGTGGCCGGGGCACTCGTATTGCAAGAGTCGTTTGCATTGCTTGATATAAAAAAGATGGTCGTTTCAATATACGCGTTGAGAGAGGGAATTGTCTATGATTATCTGCACAATAGGTCTCATCAAAAGGACCATTTTCACCATCTGTCAAATATCCGCTACCGTAGTGTAATGCAGATGTGTCACGATTTTCGTTCCGACATGAACCATGCGGCCCATGTTAATAAATTGGCAACAAGCATATTTTATCAGACAAAAAAGTTGCATGGTTTTGGAGAGCGTGAAAGAGAATTCTTGGAATTTGCCGCCTTGATGCACGAAGTGGGTTTCTCAATTTCACACACGCAACACCATCGGCATTCGTATTATCTGATTCGCAACTCCGAACTTCCGGGGTTTACCGATTATGAAAAGGAAATAATAGCCAATATTGCACGATACCATCGAAAAAGTCATCCGAAGATCAAGCATGAAGGGTATGTAAAACTCAGTGGACCCGACCAGAATATGGTTTCAGGACTTGCTGGCATTCTGAGGATTGCGGACGGATTGGATCGCGCACACGCGAGAAAGATAAGATCTGTCAATTGTAAGAGCCAAGGCCGTAAGATCATATTCAAAATAAGCTCAAAATCAAATCCGGAGCTTGAACTCTGGGCGGCGGATATGAAAAAAGGGCTTTTTGAGGAAACCTTTGCTAGGAATGCCGTGCTTAGAGCTTGAGCAATTTTAGTTCTGCAATGGCCTTCTTATGACCACTGGCAAAAGCAAAGCGTTTGAGTTCAGACACTTTCACCCATTTGAATTGCGTGTGTTTTTTTAGTTTGACACGCCCTTTGACATATTGACTCATGAAGAAGTGTAGTGTTACATCGAGATGGGAATATGTATGACGATAGTGGATCAAGGGGCGAGACACCACAGCGTCGATATTCATCTTATTTTTCAGTTCTCTTCTACAGGTGTCGGACAATTTTTCGCGATGTTTCTTTTTCCCACCGGGGAATTCCCACAAATTACCAAGTAATTCATTGGCGGCTCGACGCGCAATGAGAACACGTGCGCCTTTAAGGAGTATTCCAATTGCAATAGCGTAATGTGGTTTTTTCTTTTTAGATTTTTTAAGTGGTAACATATTGGGATCACTGAGCGTTGAGAACGCCGTGCAGTGACGTGAAACGGGGCAGCGGTTGCACTGTGGTTTTTTCGGCTGACATACCAGGGATCCAAGCTCCATGAGCGCTTGATTAAAGGAAGCCGGATCATTAACCGCCAAATGATCCATGACTCGATCTTTGACCTGCTTTCTAAATGACGTCGACCCAACAAAGTCACGTATGGCGAAGATTCTCGAGATTACGCGGTTGACGTTTCCGTCTATGGCCGGATATGGCTTGTGATAGGCCAGGCTCAATACGGCCCCTGTCGTATATTCTCCGAATCCAGGTAGTTTTCTAAGCAGGTCATATTCATGCGGGATTTTGCCTTGATGTAATGTATTCATCAAGACTGCGGCTTCATGGAGCATCCGAGCGCGTCGATAGTATCCTAAGCCTTGCCAAAGTAAGTAAACCTCTTCAAGACTTGCTTTCGCAAGTTTTTTGAGTGTTGGGAACCTTTTTAAGAAGCGCGAATAGTAGGGAATAACCTGCGCAACTTGCGTTTGTTGAAGCATGATTTCAGAAATCCATATTCTGTATGGAATAGACGTATTCCGCCACGGCAGATTGCGCTTATGCTCAGCATACCATGATAAAAGCAGGCTTGTCAGTGGCTTGTAAGGCATTAGAAAATAGGGATAGTTATTGAAAGTTCAGCAACACTTTGCTATATTAGTTTCACTAGCATAACCAACAGCAGGAAATGATTCTTACCGACGACCAGATTTTAGAAGAAATAAAATCAAAAAACATTGTTATTGAGCCTTTTCGACGGGAATGCCTCGGTTCTAACAGTTATGATGTCCACCTTGGCAAATTCTTGGCCGTCTATAAAGATGCCATCCTAGATTGTAAAAAAGATCACCCGATTGACCAATTCGAGATTAGTTTAGATGGTTTTGTCTTGCAGCCAAACATTCTCTACCTTGGCGTTACCCAAGAGTATACGGAAACACTTCGCCATGTTCCATTTCTTGAAGGAAAATCAAGTATTGGCCGACTTGGGATCGACATTCACGCAACGGCCGGAAAGGGAGATATCGGATTTTGTAATGCGTGGACGCTTGAAATTTCGGTTCGACATCCTGTTCGCGTATATCCGGGTATGCCGATTGGACAATTGATATACTTTGAAGTATCCGGAAAAATTCAGACATCCTACCGCGACAAGGCCTCCGCGAAGTATAATGAGAAGTCCGAGCATCCGGTTGCATCCAAAATGTTTCGCAATTTTGACTTTGCCAATGATCGGTGGAAATGACCGTTTCTGCGAACATGGAAATCGAACTCAAGCGTGAGCTAATATTCGCAATTCATGCCGATCTGAATCCTCTTGAGTTTCTAACTAAAGCCAAAGATGCACTTGTATCCGTCTGCAATGCCTCGGCCATTAATTTTATCGAGACTAAGGAAGTGCAATTGTTATCGTATGGTCGCTGGGCTGGACAAGACGTAGCGATTGAACCTAGGCATTTTCGCTCAACCGATTTAGTCAGCCTTCTTAAGTCGACAGATTCTGTACTAAAGTGCTTACCGGAATTGTTTGAATTTCCAATCGAAAATTCATTAGTTGTTCCGATCTTAACAAAAAATGAAATTGCGGGCTGTATTGCGCTTGGTTTTGTAAGGCAAAATGAATTGTCGGCCACGCAAATTCATTTCGCAGAAGACGTGGCCTTATGCCTTGCTATCTACAAGCAGCAAGAGAGGTTGGCTGAAACCATTAAAGAACTCTCGGTTGATCGCTCGGGTACAGGGGTTACAAACAGCAAGCTAGAGGGTATTACGGAGGACATCTTGAGTGAAGTGAATCAATCCTTCAATTGTATATTACTAGCCATTTACGAGGCGCCCGATAAAAAGCAATCTCAAGACCTTATGGCTGCCCTTGAGTCCGCAAAAAGAATTCTTAATACTTCTCCTGAATCAACTTCGGTAGGCCGGGAAAAGGATGTGGATATTAACGCTATCTTGTCGGACGTGCTGGCAGAGGTAAAGGAGATTTTAGCAGAAAGACGAGCTATCAGCGCAATTAAGTTCGCTGCGCCAGCTCGTGAACTTGTTATTTGCGATAAGAAGTTAGTCCGAAAAATGATCCATCAGGTACTGCTTTTTGTGATCAACATGGGATGTAAGGATGTTTCAATTGATTCCACGTCGACTGGACATAACTTAAACGTAGTCATTAGTTTAGACCAGGACATTGAAGTAAATTTTCCTTTCAAAATTTTGTTGCTGTTATTACAACAATGCGGATGCGAAACTGAGTACCTCAATAGACGCTTGCAGTTGAGTTTTCAAAAGCTCTCATTCAGTGTGCCAAAGGAAGTTTCCAATAAATCTGAAAAACGGCTTATGGTTGTGGACGATGACGATTCGCTACGTGAATTGATGTTGGATATTCTTGAATCCCGCAATTACAAAGTTGTATGCTGCTCGGATGGCCGTATCGCGCTAAGTCTTTTTCATAAAGGCGAGTTTGATATGCTGATTACCGATCTTGGATTGCCGCACGTCTCGGGATCGCAATTGGCCGCTCAGGTCAAGGCTATTGATCCGTCCATTCCAATTATTATGATGACCGGCTGGGGAGCAGACGCCTACGATAAGGAAGTTAATCAATCGGTCGACTATGTCCTTTCAAAACCATTTAATTTGAGTGAGTTTTTGGCCACTATAGAAATCGGAATTCAGTCCCATGTCTGACAAAACTTCATTATTGGTTATTGATGATGAAACAAGGGTACTGGATGTCCTTGTGAAGACTTTTGAAGAAGAATATACGGTCTATTCTGCACACACGGCATTCGATGCTTTGGACATACTTCGTGATAATCCAATCAGCGTGGTACTGACGGATGAAAAAATGCCGAAGTTTACGGGTATGAATTTCCTCAAAGAAGCAAAAAAAATTCGAACCACCGTTAACATAATTCTGACGGCTTATGCAGATATTAGCATTGCGATTGACGCCATTAATTCTGGCTTGGTTTATCGCTATTTGATTAAGCCATGGGACACGGATGAACTAAAATTGGCCATTCGTCAGGCAAGCGAAAAGTTCAAACTATTGACTGAAAACAAGCTCTTGTCGGTTGAACTCATTGACAAGAATAGAAAATTAGAAGAAAATATCGCGCACTTGAAAATGACGCAGGATAAGTTACTACACAACGAGAAACTGGCAACCGTTGGCCAGCTTACTGCAAGCATCGGCCATGAATTGAGAAATCCTCTTTCCAGGATTAAGGCATCGGCCGCACTACTGAAGCAGGATTTCCAAAATCAATCTAAAGAAGTGGATGAATTATTTCAAATAATCGATAACGAGGTTCTGATTTCGAACAAAATTATCGGAGACCTTCTTGATTTTTCCAGAGATCGTAAGCCGGTTTTTAAATTGGATAGCTACAACGATGTAATCCTCGCGACGCTTGCACGAATGCGCATACCGGAAAATGTTGTTGTCAGTCGAGACCTATCCGAGGGGTTGCCGGATAACATGATGGACAGTGGACAAATTCAGCAGGTTTTGATAAATCTTTTCATGAACGCCGTTCAAGCGATGGAACATGGTGGCAAGTTGACGATTCAAACGTCTTTTGATTCGATGTCAAGTACGGTCGAGGTTAAAGACACGGGACTTGGAATTTCGCATCAAAATCTCGAAAGGATGTTCGAACCGCTATTTTCTACAAAGCCGAAGGGCATTGGCCTCGGGATGTCCATCGTAAAAATGCTTGTTGAAAAACACCAGGGATCGATTTCTATTCAAAGCCGAGAAAACATCGGCACTACTGTAAAATTGAATTTTCCATTTATTACTCGATAGATTGAGCGGAGTCGTAATGTTTCCAAAGGTTGAAGAGCAATTATTGGCGATCAGACGCGGTACGGTTGATATCATTTCGGAGGAGTCTCTGAAGAATAAGTTGGAGAAGTCCAGAGCCGAAAACTCGCCACTTAAGATCAAATTGGGATGCGACCCATCCCGACCGGATCTTCATATTGGCCATTCAGTTGTATTGCGAAAGCTTCGACAGTTTCAGGTACTGGGTCACGAAGCGATATTAGTTATTGGCGATTTCACAGCGATGATAGGCGATCCAACCGGTAAGAATAAAACAAGGCCGTCTCTAGCTATTGAAGAAACCCGAATCAATGGCAAATCGTATTTTGAACAAGCGTCAAAAATTTTAGACCCTGTCAAAACACGAATTGTGCATAATTCTGAATGGCTTGGTAGTATGAGTTTTTCGGATGTCGTTAAGTTATCCAGTAAGTATA
>JANNSF010000083.1:0-3578 GCA_031402315.1 bacterium
ATCGATGCTGCCAGCGAGTTCAAGCTCTATCCTTTAGAGGATGAATTTCAAAAAGTGATTGAGCATCAAGTTCAGATCTCACAACAACCTAATGTTGACATAGTGAAAGACTACTTTGGGAACACTACCGGATTTTTCTCACTTATTACTCCACATGATGAACTTTGGATAGAAAGTTTAGTAGCTGTGGAAATGATGCCAAAGCCAGTCATACAACGAAGTATAGACAAGGCGGAAGTTTGGAATAAAATAAGGACTGAAAAAATGCAGTCTGAATTTCATGTCTATGTAAAACCGGAACTGGCTGCCTGCGGTGTTGAAGTTCAACAAGCCATAGATGAAATAGTAAACCGTGATCAACATGCATTGGATACTATTCTGGAACTATCCGATTATATCTATCATAACTTTACCTATACGAAAGGTGTAACAGATATTGAAACCAGCGTTGACGAGATATGGAAATTGAAGGCCGGTGTCTGCCAGGATTTTGCTCATCTGCTTCTTTATATGGTTCGGTTGATGGGTGTTCCCAGCAGGTATATCAGCGGCTACATTTGCCCCGGCACCAGCGAGTGGCGCGGTGAGGGGGCAACTCATGCATGGGCCGAAGTATGGTTGCCCGATATCGGATGGGTAGGAGTTGATCCAACCAACAAGTGTATGGCTGGTGAACGACATGTGAGGGTAGCTACAGGCAGGAATTTTAGCGATTGCACTCCTGTGAAAGGAACGTACAAAGGAGAGCGCAAGCATACGTTAGAGGTGACTGTAAAATTCAGCACCAAGTCTTTTTCAGAAACAGAAGCATTTGATCCGATTTCTATTCCCGTAAATCAAGTTGGTGAAGAAGGGGCACCTAAAAATTCCTATCTGGCCTATCTTCAGATGCGACAACAGCAACAGTGAGTCAATAGGCAAGGGTCAATGCGAAGTTGACAAAACTATTCTATGTTCTCTATGTGCCTATGTGGTTTAAAAAACAAAGGCTTTAATCTCCAAAAGATATCCCCAATCCTTTTGCTGCTAGCACCAATGCGCCATCTCGCTTCACGAAATTTGAATCTTTCGTGGCTTCTTCCAATGATACGGAGGTGATAGCATTATTTTTTAAAGATACCATTCGACCGAATTGATTTTCGAGAGCTAGTTCAAACGCCTTCACACCAAAAAGAGAAGCCAATACTCTATCAAATGCTGAGGGAATTCCACCGCGTTGCACGTGACCAATTACAGTCTCGCGAATTTCAGCATTGCATCCTGCATCCTTTAGCTGTTTAGATAGTTGATAAGCAACTCCACCCAGGCGAACATGTTCTGAACCTTTCTCTCCTGCACTTGATGTAATGGTTCCCGCTTTTGGTTTGGCACCTTCGGCAATAATAATGTTTGCAAAGCCCCTGCCATTTTTGTAGCGTGCATCTATTCGCTTTACAAGCTTATGGATATCATACGGAATTTCGGGGATTAAACATACCTCGGCACCTCCTGCAATAGCGGTATGAAGAGCAATCCATCCGGCATCGCGCCCCATTACTTCCATGATCATCACACGATGATGGCTTTCGGCAGTTGTCACCAATTTGTCAAAACTATCGGTTGCTATTTGTACAGCCGTTTGAAATCCAAACGTCATATCAGTGGCGGATAAATCATTATCAATTGTTTTAGGAACTCCGATAATCGGCACCCCTTTATCAAAAAGTGTTTTCGAGATTCTTTGAGAACCATCACCACCGATATTAATTACCGCGTCAAAGTTTAATGCTTTTAATTTGCTCACCAATTCGTCTGACCGATCGATAAATCTTGTGGAACCATCTGGTTGGATAACCGGATACTTTATTGGGTTCGACTTATTGGTAGTCTTTAGGATTGTTCCTCCCTTTACGTGTATTCCCGCTGTTACCTTGTTTGTAAGTTTTATAATCTCCTGTGGTTCATTGAACACGCCATTGAAAGCTTCAATACTACCATAAACTTCCCATTCATCTTTCCTTCCAGGAGCAAGATTTTCAATGCGTGCCCGTTTTGCAATGCCTCGGATTACCGCATTTAGACCTGGGCAATCGCCACCACCAGTGAGAACAAGAATTTTTTTCATGAAGTATATTTTGGGATTGAAAGATACTGTATTCGGGGGAAAGATTCTGGATTCTTGATGCTAGTTATCCAGATGCAGCCGCTCTTTTTAATCTATCGTTAATCGCTCTGCCAAGACCAATTTCGGGTGCAAGTTCGGCAAGAATAATATCTACCGGCATTTTGTCAAGCAAGCGCAGGCCAGTGAATAAATTTTGAGCAGCTTCCTCAAGTTTGCCCGATGGAGTTAAGATGAATTGGTGTTTTGATTTGAAGTCGGTTTGGTAGGATAGGAGGGCAGAGTTTAAATTACTGTATTTCTTTATCAGCTCAGATAGATTACCCAGTACAATTTTTTTGGTTGGGGCGTAGTGACTTTTTAATTGCCCCGGTGCTTTTGGGTTTGAAGCAGAATGAAGTTGAACTGAAACTTTACCCACTATGTGTTCGATGGCTTCAACACTTAACCCACCCATTCTGTAAATGATAGGGCGATCGACTTCAAAGCCAACGATAGTTGATTCAATACCCACTTTGCAAATCCCTCCGTTAAGTATATAAGAAATTTTATTACCAAGTTGTTCATTCACATGCTCAGGCCGTGTAGGACTGATGTAACCAAATGGATTGGCGCTGGGTGCAGCCAATGGAAAGGATAATGATGCTAAAAGTGTTCTTGTTAAAGGATGGTCTGGACATCTGATACCAACCGTATTTAAGCCAGCTGTAACCAGATCGGGTATTATTGCTTTTCGATTAAGCAATACTGTTAGCGGACCAGGCCAGAATTGTTGGACAAGCAGTTTTACTTTGTCAGGGATTTCTTCGACATAATTTTTGCCAGCCTCAAGATTAGATACGTGTACAATCAAGGGATCAAATTGCGGCCTATCTTTTACCTGAAATATTCTTGTTACTGCAGAAATATCTAGGGCATTGCCGGCAAGACCATAAACTGTTTCCGTTGGGATAGCCACCAATTCTCCCTTTTCCAGAAGGGCTTTAGCTTTTAGAATGTCGGTACCAATTTCAGCCATAAGAATTGTAAAGCTAATTAATTTGTATGAGCCCTTTTGTTCGGGTGCATTTCAAATTGTCGCCATGCCCAACAATCAAACATCATTCTTTGCGCCTTTGTGTCTTCGTGGCATCTAAGAGCAAATTTTGCCACGAAGACACAAAGCCACCAAGTGACACGATTAAGTTTTAACCCGCAAGAAATTATCACACTGTGACAAATTTGAAATGCACCCTTTTGTTCTGATCCAAATTGCTTTATCGGACAAAGCATTAAATTTGTCTTTGCCACCAAGTCATGAAGTCACAAAGTAAAAATGAGTTATAGCAAACTTTCAGAGCTGGAGGAAGAAATAGGAAGAGCGATTGTTAATGCAGCTTTTAAGGTTCATTCTGAACTAGGACCTGGGCTGTTGGAAAAAGTCTATGAAGTATGTCTCACGCATGAGTTGCGAAAAGCTGGATATGGAGTTGCCAGG
>JANNSF010000084.1:0-15638 GCA_031402315.1 bacterium
TTGGGATCACGAGGATAAGCGATACCTCGATTGCCTTGGCGGATCCTGATACGCATCGTCAAGGATAACTGATTTTCCAGACTGAGCAACGTCCCCGGCAATGCCCTGACCGATCGGCAACCTAAACTTCTCCTTTCCGCGCTGAACAAGTGACCACAACTCCTGCTTTTCATGATCGATCATATAGACCGTGCCGCGTTCAGCCTTAAGATTCTTGACCGCGGTATCGAGTATGACTTCCAGCAGTGCATCGAGGTCCAGGGTTGAATTGAGAAGTTTACCAATTTCGACAATCGCCATCAGGCGAAGCGCTTCTTCAGTGACCTGACGAAGTTTTTGTGCAATGTCCATTATGAAGATTACTTATTTCGAAGCTTATTTCCAAAACGATTTTGGCTATGATAATAGATTTAAGACGTCAATGGACGATTTTTCAAATCTGAAGTCGAACCAATATATCGCATCTGACGCTTTTTGCTCCATAGTACATAAACACAATATTTCATAGCACCCCCAAAAGAAAAAAGCTCAGACATCAATCTGAGCTTTGTGAACCGGTCACATCTCGCTAAGGGGGGAGATTCCCCGCCAGAGGCGGATGCGCCTTGGGCGCAGAACTCCCGATTATTTTATTACGACTTGTTCGTCTAACCACTTGCGACCAACACCCGACTTCAGAAATAATTCCCTTCTGCGAGCTTCTGAATTTGTAGCGTATTGCACCGTGTAGATCAGAACCCATGGCAAGCCTCCTTTGTAAAACGGGATCGCATACTATTGTGATCTTCCAGACGACGTTTCTAATCTGAAGTCGAACCAATATATCGCTTCTGACACTATTTGCTCCATAGTACATCAATACAATATTTCATAACACTCCCAAAAAAAAAGCTCAGACATCAATCTGAGCTTTTGTGAACCGATCACATCTCGCGGAGGGGGGGAGATTCGAACTCCCGGTACAGCTTTACAACCGTACGGCGGTTTAGCAAACCGCTGCCTTCAGCCACTCGGCCACCTCTCCAATGTCTTTCTTACCCGCAAGTCCTTGCGGAGGATGAGGGACTCGAACCCACAAGTCCTTGCGGACGGCAGTTTTCAAGACTGCTGACTTACCAATTAGCCTAATCCTCCGAAACTGCCAAATCGGCGACGAATATATAGGAAGAAAGTATGGGAGTCAATATTTTATGAATCATAGATTCAGTTTTTTTCGGGAAATTTCCAAAACCTCGTTGTATTGCTTTTCCATCTCGGCATGGCACCCTCGGCAACCCTTGACGACGTTTTCCGTCCAATTGAAATACCCTTTGATGGTCGTAGTATCCCATCGGACCGGTGGAGAAATTCCAATATCCCGCACATTACAGATTTTGTCGGCGACGCGAATCCATTTCGCGCGCAACGTCAAATTGGGTGCATGTTGAACCTGCCATCGTTTTAATTCCGCCGTTGACAAATTTTTATCGTCCGTAACTTCTAAAACGAGATTACAGATTTCCTGTCCGAACAGCTCCATAATTTCTTTTTCGGTGGCGTCGGTGTCTTCAATCGTATCATGCAAGATCGCCGCGCATAGCGCGGGCACATCCCGAACGCCCATCCGCCACATGAGGTCCGCGACTTGCACGGGGTGATTGATATAGGGCGTTGCCGCGGCGTCCTTGCGCCTTTGTGCGCGGTGCTTTTCCGTCGCGTAGGCAACGGCCTTTAAAAATATTTCTAAGGATTCCATGGGACTCACCTATGGTCTTTCAAGCCACACTTTACTAAGTGCGTAATACATGGCCATAAAACCGCTAAATATAGAACTGGCCATGAATCGGCGCTCGGTTGTGATCCAATTCTGGATCGCATAATTGCAAAATACGGACACTAAAATGGCCCCAAAAAACGAGTTCACCGACGTCATAAAAAACACCGGATAATTATCCCATACCAATAGGCGATGAAACTCGGTGGCCATAATCACCAGAAGAAAATGCCGCATAATCCAGAGCGGATTAAAATAAACAACGGCCGCAAACGCCCGTGCAAAGGGGTTTTGCAGGTTGTTTCGAATCCAATCAAACCATTTTGGAATTTCCCAAGCGTAGATAATGCCGCCCGCGAGCGCCATGATGAAAATGCGCAAAACACTAATCCGGCCGGATATTAGCTGCGCCAGAACGTCTCCTAGTGGATAAACGATCAAGCCTGTCAGTCGGTCGCGATGCCAGAATGTTACTTTTGTATTGGTCAAGTCTTGAGCAGTGCGTCAATTTTTGTCATCAATATGTCAACACCCACCGTGTTTTCAACGCCGCGCGGAATTATCATGTCCGCGTACCGCTTAGAGGGCTCGACAAATTGCAGATGCATCGGCTTGACTGAATTTTCGTACATCCGGATGACCGACTCCAAACTGAAGCCACGCTCCGCAATGTCACGCTGTATTCGGCGAATCAACCGGATATCGTCATCCGTGTCAACAAATACTTTAATATCCATCAAATCACGCAACCGGGCATTTTCTAATATTAATATGCCTTCCAGAATTATGATTTTATGAGGTGCCATGCGAATGACTTCTTTGGAACGTGTATGGGATTTATAATCATAAAGCGGGATATCTACCGTATGCCCTTTTATCGCGGACGTCAGATGCTGAACGAGAAGGTCTGTATCCATCGAATCGGGATGATCAAAATTTACATGATGACGTTTTTCCATAGGCAAATGGCCGAGATCTTTATAATAGCTGTCCTGGGCAATTATAAAGACCTGGTTTGATACGCCAAACGTGTCGCTGACCTTTTTAGCCACAGAAGTTTTCCCGGAAGCTGTCCCGCCCGCAATACCGATCAAAATACTTTTCATTTTTTTTCCTTTTTTATTCGCATTTTTTCGATCGATAGCAATATCACTTCATGCGTCGCAGGCAAAGAAAAATCCGGCTCGATCGTATGATCGCCCACGGCTGAAATCGCGTCTTTGATTGCAAGCCAGCATGAGAGCGCCAGCATGAGTGGCGGCTCCGCAACGGCCTTGCTATTGTGAATGGTATTGGAATTCGGAGCGCCTTGCAGAAGCGTAACACGAAAATCTTTTGGAATATCCTGAACACCCGGAATTTTATAGGTGTCCGGTGAATGATTGAGCAAATGTCCCTTCGCATCCCATTTGCATTCCTCCGTGGTGCACCAGCCAACACCCTGAATGTAACCGCCCTCGACTTGTCCAATATCAATTCCCGCATTAATAGAATTTCCTACGTCATGTAAAATGTCGGCTCTGATAATTTCGTGCCGCCCCGTGAGTGTATCCACAAGCACTTCCGTCACCGCCATGCCAAATGCAAAATAGTGATACGGTCGTCCCTCGCCCTTTTCACGATCAAACCAGACTCCGGGTGTGCGATAGAATCCTGTCGAACTCAAACTCACTTGCCGCAGAACCGCAAGATCCGCTAGCTTAGAAAAGGTAATCAAGCGCTTCGGATAGCGCATATCATAGACTTCGTCGTCTTCAAAAACAATATCATTGGGACTGGATCGAATTTCAAGCACCTGTTCATTAAAATATTCCGCCGTCAATTTTGCGAGGCGAAATTTAATCTGTTCGATCGCATTTTTCACGGCGGCACCATTGAGATCCGTTCCGGCGCTGGCTGCGGTGGCAGACGTATTGGGCACTTTAGAAGTATCCGTAGCGTTGACTTTGATACGATCTATGCTTATGCCAAGTTCGATCGCAGCAATCTGGCGAATTTTGGTGTGAAGCCCCTGCCCCATTTCCGTACCGCCGTGATTGACCAGGACACTGCCGTCACGGTAAATATTAACAAGTGCGCCGGCCTGATTGAGGAACGAGGTCGTAAACGAGATTCCGAATTTCACGGGCGTAAGGGCGATACCTTTTTTATAAAACTCATTTTCACGATTAAATGTTTGAATGGCCTTCCTTCGCTCAAAATACTCCGACGAAACGATGAGCTGATTGTAAATGGTCGTCAATCGATTTTCTTCAATCGCCTGCCCGTAATGCGTGACGTTTTGAATTTGTTCGCCGTAAAAATTGGCACGACGAATGTCCGCGGCGTCTTTTCTGAGATAACGCGCAATGCGATCACAAATCTGTTCAATCACCGCCATGCCTTGCGGACCGCCAAATCCACGAAATGCCGTATTCGATGGTAAATTTGTTTTCCACGCTTTTCCGATCACACGGATATTCGGAATCCAGTACGCATTATCCACATGCATCATAGCGCGCTCAAGAATAGCCATCGATAGATCCGTCGCGCATCCGGCATTGGCATGCAACTCTATGTCCAGCGCCAGAATTTTTCCTTCCGCGTTAAATCCTACGTCGTACGACATTTTGAACGGGTGACGTTTACCGGTCATGATTTGATCGTCGTCGCGAAAGAGTCTTATTTTTACCGGGCGCTTTGTCTTTGTTGCCAAAAGTGCGCTCCATGCCGCAACATGATTTCCCTGCGTTTCTTTTCCTCCAAACCCACCGCCCATGCGACGCACCTCCACCGTCACTTCATTTCGTGCAATTCCCAGGACGTCCGCTACAATGGTTTGCGTTTCCGACGGATGCTGCGATGAAACGAAAATTTTCATTTCCTGACCATCGCCGGGAATGGCCAGACTGGCTTGAGTTTCAAGATACCAGTGTTCTTGCGCACCCGTTTCCAAAGTTCCTGAAAAATGATGCAAAGCGGAATTCAGATTCTGTTCTATCTCTCCCCGCTCCATTTTCCGGGCGGGCGCGAGCAAACGGTTATGCAGAATCGCCTCATCGATCGTAAGGATTGGCTTCCGTACCTCATATTCAATTTTGATTTTCTTTTCCGCTTCGCGCGCAATTTCTTCCGATTCTGCGGCAATTAGAAATATCGCCTGACCCACGCATAGAACCTCGCTATGGGCGAGGCACGCTTCGTCATGAATGACCGGCCCCATCTGATTCTGCCCGGGAATATCGGCGTAAGAAAGAATCGCGTGAACTCCCGCAACTTTTCGCGCATCGGTCAAATCAAACGAAACAATATTTGCATGGGCATGAGGGCTATAGACAACTCGCCCCGTAAGAGTTTGCGCACTCGTCGGCAGGTCGTCAACGTAATTCGCCTGACCGGTGACGTGGAGTATTGCACTTTCATGAAAGACAGCATTCATACCGGATTCTCTTTTTATAACGTCCATTAAATGTCTAACGTAATTCCAAGATTCGCCGCGAAGTGATGATAAATATCGCCGCTAACCATATAGGGGCTGTATAGAGGTAACCCTTCGACACGATTTGAAATCGTTATCGGTAAGCCTACTTGAATGCCGAAGCCTGTAAGAGACTGTCCACGAACGACAATTTCTCTAAACCCAATTGTATTTGGCGCAGTGTAATCGTACCCGATCTTAATGTCCGATTCCTTTGCGAACACAATATTGACTCCCGCTTGCACGGAGAAACGAACCGGAGCATTCGCTTCCGATAGCGCATATCTTGCAGAAGGCGTAATTTCGAAAACGGTTTGTGTTCCGGAAGAGCCTTTTATAGAATAGGTTGAATACGTATCAAGAGTACTCCCTTCAAATTCTTTGAGTGAACCTTTCTCATCGACTTTCCATCGGTGGTAGGAGATTTGCCCACCGATCGAAAGCCGCTCCGATTTCTTAATAAAATAACTTACGGCAAAGTTTGGACCCGCATTCCAAAGATTCTCGGTTACCGATCGCATGTCTTTTGACAAACCAGCTTGAATCATAAGGGTAGCGGATTGAGCAACAATGGTTTCATTATGAAAGGCAAAGAATACGATCGCAAGCATTAAAAAATTTTTACGCCACATAACAGTACTCCTTTCTGTTTAAACAATGAACAATGATCAATGGTCAATGACCAATATTACTTTCTTACCCTATCGGTTGATTTTAGTATGGAGAACAGAATTTTGCAAATTTCATCACAGTCGGATAGCATCGAACTAAATGCTGAATCTTCTATATAATCAGTCTCACGTAATAATTTCAGCCAATATTTGGTTTCTTTAGCTTCCTTGTAGGCGATGGAGATTTTTTGAGAAAATTCCGCCCTAGAAATCCCACCGTCTGCTTCCTCGATATTTGCCCCGATAGAAGTCCCGCTTCTCAATATCTGTTTAGACAACACAAATTCTTTTTTCTTGCCCGTTAAATACTTATAAAGGTTCACGATCCTCACCGCAAAAGTAAATGCCCTTTCACTAACAATATTTTCTTTATTGGTGCTCATTGTTCATTGTTCATTGTTCATTGCTCATTGCTCGTTGCTCATTGCTCATTGTTCATTGTTCATTGCTTTCGTTCCAAAACTTTAACAGCAAATTTCTCGCCGCCAATTTACGAAATTCCGCACCGGCACGCGCATCGGAAATGGGTGTAAACGTATCGTCCATTAGCGTCATCGCAGCTTCTACATTTTCACGCGTCCATTTTTTGTGTGTCAAAAACAATTCCACCCGTTCTGCACGCATGGTCATTTCGGCCATACCGCCAAACCCCAACTTGATCACCGTGACAGTATTTTGGGCATCGCGCTCGAGCCGGAATCCACCGCTGACGCTTGAAATGTCAAGGTCTTTGCGTTTCGATACTTTATAGAAGCGGACCATCACATTCTTGTTTCTTGGAATCTTGACAGCCGTAATAATTTCATCCTTTGTTCGCACCGTCTGACGATAGCCGGTTATGAAAACATCCATATCTACCTTTCGGCGTCCGTGAATACTTTCCAGATATATTTTAGCTTCGTACGCCATGAGAACAGGGAGCATATCGCCAATCGGAGAGGCACTGCCGAGATGACCGCCTAATGTGCCAAGATTTCTTATCTGCACGGAGCCAAATACCTTGAGCGCTTCGTGCAGTGCCGGAAATTCCAATCCCAGTTTTTCTAAAATTGTCGTGAGCGAAACGCCGGCGCCGATGATAATTTTATCCTCGTGCGTTTCAATTTCCTTCATTTCATCTATCGCCGACAGATCCAGAATAGGCGTCACATTTTCATGACGCTTCGTAACTCTTAGAGCCACGTCCGTCGCTCCTGAAATCATATTGGCCTCCGGATGCTGCACCTTCAGGCGAAAAGCTTCCGATAGCGCGATCGGTCGGTAATACGATTGAGTCGGTGTGATAATCGCCAAACTTTTCTTTGTAACCTCTTTTGCCGCCGAATTTTCCTTTTTGCTCCGATTTTCAAACGCCACTATGGCCGAATCAATTATTGGCCTATACCCCGTGCAACGGCACAGATTACCTGTCAAAACATCATCAATTTTCTCGCGATCAGGTTTTCCATCTTTCTGATAGAGTGCAAATAGCGACATGACAATTCCGGGCGTACAAAATCCGCATTGAGACGCGTGTTTTTCAATCATAGCCGTCTGTATCGGATGTTGTGTGGTTTCTCCAAGGCTTTCAATGGTAAACAGTTCTTTCCCGTCGATCATGGGAAGAAATATAAGGCAGGAGTCCACCGCACGAAAAACTTTATTACCGGCAGTATCAGTCTCCGACAACACCACGGTGCACGCCCCGCAATCGCCTTCGGCACATCCTTCTTTCGTGCCCGTCAGATCAGGATGGGCGCGCAGATATTGAAGAACTGTAGTGGTTGGAGTCCATGGCACGTTTTTTGAGAAGTCAATCGTCCGATGAACTCTATTGAGCCAAAATGAAAGTACTTGTTGAGGCATGAGTTATTTCATCTTATTAATAAATTACCAGCCGCCAGGAATGGGTTTTCCCTTATCCCGTGCTCGAAAAATAATATTGCCGGAAAAATCAAGATAACCATATTCATAATCCGTCTCTGTTCTCTCAAAAACAACGAACACAAGATCGTATCCGGCAAAAGTCATGAAAGCATAGGTTGGAGGGACAATATATCGGCGAGATGCGATATGATACAAGCCGTAACCCGTATGGTTATTATAATCGCCCAGGACCCATAAAGAATCATTCTGGCCTTGAATTTCTGCATCCGGAAGGATCTCTCTGAATTTGCGATCGACCGGAAAAGGGTCGCGCCCGGCCGAAGCGGTATAGACCATATAGGCCCAGCCGTTCTGAAAATCGCCCGCAAAGACGCTGGTCGCCTTTAGAAGAACTTTTCCGCTTCGATCGATATAACCATAACCGATACGGTCATTAAAATAGGCGGGCCGCTCGGCATTGTATATTCCGTAGCCTTCGGAAAAGTGTCCTACGTCCATAAATTGAGGCTGAATAGCCGTCCGCCCGGTGGAGTCCATAAATCCCCATTTCCCGTTGAGCCTGATACCGATAAGCCCTTCGCGCATCCGTTCTTGTTTAACGTCTTCAAAACTTGGAGGAACGATAAATTTCCCAAGACGATCAATCCATCCCCATTTACCGTTTAGGCGAACAAAACAGTGTCCTTTATCAAATCCCGGGACATGAATCGTATCAAATTGCGCTGGAATAGCCCATCCGCCGGTCTTATCGATAAATCCCCAACGTCCTTTTAATTCGGCCGCCGCCAATCCTTCGCTAAAGTGACCCACTCGATCGTAAGTCGCGGCTATGACAAACTGATTGTTCCGATCCTTAAAGCCAAATTTTTTATTGAGCTCAACCGGGAGCAATCCTTCATGAAAAGTAAAATAGGCGGAAATCAGATTTTGTTTTCTTTGATCAATGCCATCGAATTCCAGATTATATTCACTGGCCGAAGTAATAAGCTCTCCATTGGGCATTAATAAGGCGTAGTCATAAAATTGCACGGGGTCATAATTCCAAGTTACCTGAAAAAGGAAATTGTCAATCCACTCCAGAGATGGTTTTTTAGGTGGGATTATAAATTTCCCTTTTCGGTCGATGACCGCATGGTAAGGTTCCATCCCGGATTCCTCCGTTTTCACTCCGGCGATCGCAAAACCGTTTCGAAACGCTCCGGCCCAACCGGAAAAGCGCGGTTTGATCACAACGTTTCCCAACGTATCGATATAACCTATATTCTCACCCATTTTTACCGCGAATAATCCTTCGGAAACTTCAGGAATAAAATAATGATCCTGTTGCAGTTCGAACGCGGTCGGCTTGATCATGATCTTTCCCTGACGATCAATAAAGCCAACCTTTCCGTCCTTAAAAATCGGAAATCTCTGTGTCCCTTGCGCCACAGCCAAGGTAATAGCAGCAGTTGTCAGCAAAATAAATCTGCAAATAATCAGGGGCTTGAAAATCATGATTGTTTTCCGGAAGGATGAGAGTGCGAACTGCCCATCACCATTTTTTGAAAATAAAAAATACCGCGGCCACCATCAATAGAAATCCAACGACGCCACTTCAATTCTTCCATACGGATAGAAAATTGATACAAACAATCACCGGCGAAACTACTTCCTGATTTAAGCTCCGCAAGAATCTAATGCCCCAGCTCGCCAGAATAACAATCCATATCGGAGAATCCTTGAATTTCAGGTGGCCGTACCAGGCGAAGGTCATAAAAATATTCGATGCGGTAAGTAATTAAGATGGTCCCCATAATTGATGGACACCTCCTTTTGAAACTAGTTGTTCTAACCTATAACATTTTGGATTAAAAAACTAAAGCGCGATGAAAAGTCGAATGCATGGCGTTTGATGCCAAAACGAACAACAAAATCTATACCTTGAGAAATGTCATTCTGAGTTGTATTTTGATGCATAGAAATCTTTTGGTCAAATAGTCGTATTATGCATCATGGGGAAATTTAGAATGAAAAAAGTACCGAAGTTTTTGCTCGTAGCATGGATTCTGTCCTCCGTTGCAATGGCTCAAGAAGACAACCATGGTAAATTTGGCGTCGGAGGACAAGTCACATTCCCGACTATAGGTATGAGTTTTATTGTGAATACGGAATCGCCATTTTCGATACAAGCCATCTTGGGCGTCTTCGGAGACTTGAAAACTTATTCCGGACGGCTCCTCTTCCGCATACCCGCCACCGAATCGGCCGTGCCTTATGCTTACGGACTATTTGGAGCTTGGAGTTTCCGTGACTATACAGATGGACTTAAAAAGAAAACCGAAATCGTTCCTGCCTATGGGTTTGGTTTGGGGTTGGAATATTTTAAGTCTGAAGGTCCTAACATAGGGTATAGCACAGAAATCGGCTACGGGTCCATTAAGTTCAGGAAACTAGACTATGACATAGATGCCATCATGTACGGCGCCGGGATTCACTTTTATTTTGACTGATTTTGCGATTACTCATACGGCTCTGTGTCTTTTTTGACTGACTATAGCGTTGTGAATGCCGATCTCCCTTCACTCCACAGATTCAGGTAATTGTATTTCAGGCAACCTCCGAAAAAAACACTGAAAAATCATCATAACAACAACAGGGGGTTTTTGGCTAAAGCCAAAACTTGATTGAGGCACGTAGCCCCACGCTTAAGCGCGGGGCTACTGGAATTAAACCTTATGGGCTTTAGCCTAAAAAGAGCTTCATTTTATTAAACCGTCATTAATTTAGAGCCGCTTGATATCCGGCGCATCCGGTAACTTACTCATTTTTATTCAGGGGTTGCCTGATGGTATTTTCATTGCAATTCAATCCTCCTTTATTGAAATTCGCGCGTTAAAAAAGGATTGTTAGCATGAAGTTTTTCTTAACACGATTTACTATTCTCATTCTTCTCCTTCTTGCCGCGGGGCTGGAATATTGTTTTTACAAAATATCTCAGATTCGCCTTTTTGACGATTACACCTACTTCCACTATTTCTTTATAGCGTTTGGAATTTATCTGATTGCCGTACTGTATATTCGCTTTTACTGGGGAAAAACTTTTTTTTCGCCGGAATTTATTGTCAGTGCCGCCATTGCTTTCCGACTGACTCTACTTTTTTCAGATCCGATTTTGTCAGACGATATCTACCGCTATGTCTGGGATGGTCATGTGGCCAATCATTCCGTCAATCCGTACTGGTATGCCCCACAGAGTGATAATCTGATCGGCCTCCGCGACACGACTATTTATCCCCATATCAATCACAAAGATATTTCTACCATCTATCCGCCGGTCGCTCAGGCGCTATTCAGAGTAACAGCCCTGATATCGAATTCCGTTTTGGCGATGAAAATCATGCTCCTGCTTTTTGATTTGGGCATTCTATTCCTCATTCTGTGGGGACTCCGCATTTCTCAACGCCCGCTCGGATGGGCCCTTTTATACGCATGGAATCCGCTCGCCATTGTCGAGGTCGCACACAGCGGTCATATGGATGTGATTGGGATTTTCTTTTTAATTTTGGCGCTGATTTTATCGATGAGAGAATCTATTTTTTCTTATGCCGCGCTTAGCTTTTCAGTACTCAGCAAATTTTTCTCCTTCAGTCTTTTTCCTTTCCTTGAAGATTTGCGGGCGCATGGAAAAAAAATGGCGTATGGATCGCTTCTTTTTTTGACCACTCTTTCTGTTTTCTATTTTGCGTATGCCGATTCCGGGGACGCTTTCTGGACTGGTCTTCGCGCCTATGTGAGTACCTGGGAATTTAACTCGTCTCTCTACGCACCGCTTTATGCATTTTATCTGAAGCAGATGCCGCTTGATTCATCAATACTGGGAATCGTCACTGAAAACGCACCACGTCTGGCCGCAAAACTCTCACTCATCGCCATTGCTTTCCTTGGAATTCTATCGCTTTACATCTACCTCTGGCGTAAGCCCTACGAGTATCAAAAGCAGAATATTATTCGAACAGGATTTGTCGTCACGGCCATAATGCTTTTGATTAATCCGACATTACATCCCTGGTATGTTCTCTGGATCATACCGTTTTTATGTTTTTATCCCAATGCCGGTTGGATCCTTTTTACGGGAACGGTTTTTCTATCATACTTCGCCGTCCATGATTTTCAATATACGGGAGTTTGGAAAGAATCGTTGGAAATTCGTCTTTGGGAATATGTCCCCTTGTACGGTTTGATCCTGATCTTTTGGGCAATACGTCTTATCCTCCGCCATCGTTCACAGCCGCCGGAATTGCGGAAGACACGCGTGGTATAATGTTCCGTTTTCTTCACGGTCCCCGCATTCTGTATGTTCAACTCGCCGTCCTTTGGTTTTGTTTCTCCGTTTTTTCTACGCTCAGCGTGTCGATGGTCATGCCTTTCGTGAATTTATTGTTTAATGAAGATTTCTATTCTCGTTTCACTCTCCCGACCATGGATAAACGAGTGTGGTTACTGATACTCTGCGGAATGACGTGGCTCATGTTTTTTCTTAAAAATGTCTTTTACGTGCTTGCACAGAATCGATCCTCAAGACTGCAAACACACATTACGCTCCACCTGCGTAAAGACATTTCGGAAAAACTGTTTTATCAGCCGTATTCCTTTTTTTCTACAAACCGGGCTTTTCCTTCGTTTCTACTTGCACAAATACCGGGACAATGGGCTGAGGCTAGGATTGCTCTTGTGAATGGTCTCTTCAAAAACATTCCCCTGATTATCTTTTACACTCTTGCGCTTTTAGTTCTGAATTGGAAATTGACCCTCCTAAGTTTGTTCATAATTCCAATCGTTTCGTGGGTTCAGAATCTATCCGGCCACAAAACCACCGACTACTTAAAGCATTTTCAAAATCGTACGGCAGAATTCTTAGATCGCGTCGAGAATCTTTTCAGGCGAATCAAACTCATCAAAATTGAGTTTGCAGAGCAATTTGAGAGAGATCGATTATACAAGCAAGACCATTTGCTCCAGAATGCGCGTCACGATAAAAATCGAATTCTCACCCGCACGCTCGCGTTCAATGAAGTTTTTGGCGTCACGATGGGAGTGGTTATGCTTGGATTTGCAGGCTGGATGGCGATCGAGGGCGAATTCCTCAGCGGACCCGGAGGTTTTGTCTTATATATCGCCGCGATATTTTCTCTGCTTGATCCTCTGAAAGGTATGGGTCAGGCGCGTATCCAATTGCGGGAAATTCAATCGCTCGAAAAAATGTCTAAAGAACTTGCCGTCCTTTCTCCGCATGGGAATACATCCAAACCAACTTTTGATCGTGAAATTCAAATATCCGATGTCGCATTGGTATTCGGTAATCAATCAGTTTTTAATCGCGCTTCATTCTCGGTTTCCCGTGGAGAAAAAATTGCCCTCATCGGGACCAGCGGTGTTGGAAAGTCGTCCATGCTCGATATGCTATGCGGATTGGTACCGCCAACAGATGGGCACATTTTGATCGATCAAATCCCGGTGGAAAAAATTGATCCCAAAGATCGCGCCAAATTATTTGGCATTTTTTCACAAGATCCGATCCTATTCAAAGGAGCGCTACGCGATAATATTTTATATAACCGTAAATGCCCGGACGACTTAATTCTTCAGGCGATTACTCGGGCGCAGATGATGGATTGGTATAGTGTTTTGCAGACCGGTTTGGATACGCTCATTCACCCGGAAGCCTTATCCGGCGGCGAAAAGCAGCGACTTGCCCTGGCGCGTCTCATGATTCAAAACCCTGAAATCATTTTGCTAGATGAAGCGACTTCCGCGATGGATTTGGAATTGGAAACTAAGATTTACGAAATGATTTTTGAGGAATTCGCCGGGAAAACAATGATCGTGGTGTCTCATCGCCCCGCCATTCTGAAATTCGTAGACCGTGTGATGGAAATCAAGGATGGGGCGATTGGAGAAATTTCAATTTCACAAAGTGGCCTGTAGATCCGTTTGCACCTACATAGTTATTGGAGATTGTTCAGTAAATTCTAAAATCAAATTCCAGATTTTCCTGTCTTGCGGTCGGCGTTTGTTTACCGTCGGTCAGTATCCTGACTTTTTCGATCACATAGTCCCGTATTTCTGAAACGGTAATCGAACCATCGCGGTTTTTGTCTGCGGATAGCGTCATCAGTCCGTCGATGAGCGCGTACGTAAAAACCCCGTTCTTCCATTGGTCCGATTCAAAGGCAAACTCGACGCCGCTTGCCGAGGAGATGACCATTGCTCCGGAGCCGCGCCTCAGATCGGCAAATAATTCCTTCATCAGCTCAAAACTATTTTTAAGTCCGATTGCCGATTTCTTCTGCGCTTTCTTAAACCCGCGGCTTTTAACATTTCCGGTTGACCCTGCCGCGGTGATGAGTTCCGTTTCTTCTTTGTCAACTTCTCCGGAATGGCACGCATCCATCAGGAGTAATTTTCGTCGGGCAGGAATACCGTCGAGCAGGCCTTCGAGCTCTTCATAGGCTAGTCCGTTGAAAGACGGATTGTTAAAATCGACATCGGTCGTGGCGAAGTAGTAATCCAGTTTGTCGTCTAGCAATCCATGCCCCGCTACAAAGACAATAACCTGATCATCAACTCTGGATTGCATTAGGAATTCGCGCGACGCGAGTATCTCTGATTTCGTAGCATTTTTATCCAGAATAGTACGAATTTTCACTTCACTATAAGCGGCCGCATTCTTGAGAACCTTACTCAAATCACTGGCGTCTTTGGCTGCGTAGGTCAGGTCGAATTCGTCATTACCATAGTCGGAGACGCCGATGGCAAGGACGTAGAGATCAGGTTTGGTAGTCGGTGCGTCACAGTTGATTTCAATAGTTTCTTTCAAAGATTCAGTCGCCTGCTGATTCAATGCGGATATCTGAATTTTGTTTTTGCCGGCAGAGAGTTTAATAACCAGCTCCTTTTCAAATCGGGAGACGTTTGATTTTCGAATATCAATTCCAGCCGATCCATATAGTGGAACGTCATTGACATACACTTGGAGTCGGTCGAGTTTGTATTTATTGTCGGAAGCGATAATTTTCAGGTTTAGATTCCTGTTTGGCGTGGTCAAAGGAATATCCGCAGTTTGAATTTTGACCTCGGGCAGGTGGAAATCGCTACCGAGCATATTTTCCGAGAACCCTGTTTTTTTCAATCGTTTTTCATAGGCCCTATGATACGAGTCTATGATGATAGGATCGGTGTAGCCAATGCGCCGGAGGACGATGTCCGGGCGATTGAATGCGAGATCAAATTGCTCGAATGGGAAAATTTTTGGGCCGCTTCGAAATCCTACACCATGGAGCGCACTGCGAGACGCAAGGTAAAAGTTGTCGGGCGTCGTAACGACATAGCCTGATTCGCCTACCGACACAAGCGTTGCCGATGTCTGTCCGGAAGCCATGTCCCAGATCCTGACGGTACCGTCGGCGCTGGCGCTGATCAGCGTCGAACCATCCGGCGTAAAAGCAACCGCCTTGATGGCGCCAGTATGACCGGTGAGTGATTTGTCCCTCTGCTCAAAAAGGCTCATATAGATGTCGATCGAATAGGATTTGCTTTGCAAACCATTCCCGACCGCAACATAACTTCCCGACGGGGAATAGGCCACAGCTATGTCCCGTCGTGACGTCGACGCTACACGGTATAGGGGCTCGCCTGACCCGACATCTTCAATGGAAAAAGTTTGATCCGAATTGACACTGGCTACTTTTTTTCCATCTGGACTGACGGCCAGCGCATAGGTTTTGGTTCCGGCAACCTGACGGATCATTTTTCCGGTTGTCAGGTCCCACACTTTGTATCCATCACCGGCGGTGGCCAATAGCCCGTTATAGCGCCGGTAAAAAGCATCATAAACAAAAGCCGCATCGTAGGC
>JANNSF010000085.1:0-4551 GCA_031402315.1 bacterium
CGACGGGCCTGTTTGATCGCAAGACCTTCTGTAATCGTAATAACACTCTCCAATTTCGGTCCGTATTTTTTCAGACGATCCATGAACATGCGTGTCAATTGCTCCGATGAAACTTTTCTATTCTTGAGCATCCAGCCAAGTTCGGCAACACTAAAAAATGCCAGGTCTTCCAGATTTGGCGGTGGAATGACATCCGCCAATTTTGAAAGTTTGAAGGATCTTTGATCGGTTTCAATTTTGAAGCCATTGGGGAGTGGATTGAAGGTGAGCGCCATGGGGACGGAGTTCAGCAATTCAACGGCCCGGATATTCTTGTAGTTTGTATATTGATCATTAAGTCCCTCCATCATGGAATCGCGTTCCGCATCCGAAAATTCCAGGCCGAACAGTTTTTCGGTTTGCGAAATCATTTCTTTGGTTACGGTGAATTTTGTTTCGAGCGCCATTCCCAAAAACAAAAATGCCATAGTCAAGGCGATAATCTTTTTTGACATACAAACTCCTTAAGAAATTCTATTGACAAGCCCATTTATTTTCTCACTCCAAAAGAGTCCTTTGGACGCGAGATCCCACTGAATACGCTTAGGTAATAATTACGCTATTTAACTTTCTTTTTTCCACACCGTGCCGATATAGTCTACAAAAGGAGGCGTAAGCCCTTGCTGGCGAATGATTGTTTGAATCTGCGCCCGATGGTGAATCGAATGATAATTAAGCTGCAATGTGACATCACGAATCGATGCGGAATAGATAGTACCGCCCGACGATTTAAATTTGATTTCATGTCCTAAGTCTCCGGCTTCCAATAACTCCAAAAAATCAATCCACATCGAAAAACTTTTGTCCCACTCCGGTCTTAATTCCGACAGATCAAAAGCCGACTCCCACCAATCCAATTTCTCGAGGAGTGGATTTTTTCGAATGCGTTTCATCCAGTTATTCTGACTTATGATCAAGTGACTAAAGAGCCTGACCGATTCTGACTTATCCGGTAGCGAACCTAAAATAATTTCCAATACTAATTTGTTCGCAACATTGTTATATTGAAAAGTGTCCAAGAGATACGATTTCATATTTTAAATTAAGTTCTTTTGAGGAAAAATCCATGAAAACATTTCTTTTTGCCGTGTTATTCCTGATTCAGGTCGCATGCAGCCAAACCTGGACGTCTTTTGAATCGGATAAAGGACTCTTCGGCTACAAAGACAAAAGCGGTAAAATCACTATCCCGGCGAAATTTACTCGTGTTGAAACAGAGGAATTTTCCGGCCCGATGGCTTTTGTTGCGGATAGTGCGGGCGTGCTGATCGCCATTGACCGGAAAGGAAGTTACATCCTCACGCCATTTTTTTTCGACAATGGAGCGGATTATCTGGCGGAAGGGCTCTTTCGATTTGTAGAAAATAAGAAAATGGGTTATGCCGATAAAGACGGTAAAAAAATAATTCCGGCAAAATTCGAAATGGTGAATCCTTTCGCCAATGGAATGGCAGTTTTTGCGGTCGGCGGTAAAATGGAACGCGACGGCGAGCACACATTCCTGAAGGGTGCGAAATGGGGCTACATCAATAAAATAGGAGAAATTATTGTCCCTGCACAATTTGACACCGCTTATGATTTTGACGAAAAAGGATTGGCCCACGTCCAACGTGGCGCCAAAAGATTCTGCATTGATAAAAAGGGAGTCGAGACAACGTGTAAGTGAAACTGACAAAAGTTTTATGACTTCATTGCGGAAGAGCGCATGTTCGGACCACTCCATGAATTTTCAGATTAATTGTGCCTATAAAAGACCAAAGAACGGAGGAACTTGTATGAAATCACTATCACTCATCCTGATGTTTGTATTTTTTTATTCACTGGCGGTTCACGCGCAGCAGGCCGGATCGGCGACAACGGCCAATTGCACTACCGCAAGCGAATGTATTTCTATGGCCTTACAGGCGCGTTCGCTCGAGGCGGCGCTTGCAGCGTCGGAATCGGCGGTCAAACTTCTGACAGCGAAAGACGATATCGACACCAAACGAATGGCCTACCAAATACGAGCTGAAACGTATCTATATCAATTCAAAAAAGGGAGCGACAAAACTCTGATTTCCAAAATAGAAAATGATTTTCAGAAAGCTTCCTCGATCGATCCGGGCAGTATTCTCCCGTTTCTTGGGCTCGCATCCCTTTACGAACAACAAAAGCAAGAGATGATGGTCATGGAATCATTTCAGCAAGCATCAAAGGTCGATCCACGCAGCTCCATGGTTTACCTGATGCGCTCTAAATATTGGCTTCGGCAGGCTAAGAAAGATTCCGCGCTGAAAGATCTGGACATCGCGGTCGAGTTTCTCGGAGGAACGAAATATAAGGATGGGGCTTACACGATTACGTCAGGCGATCCCAATTCCTCGGACAAAGACAAAGCGAACATTTTCTACGCGCGCGCGGAAATATTCATGGATATGGAACAAAACGACAAAGCGCTTGCTGATTTTTCAAAAGCCATAAAATACGATCCGGAAAAGAGTAACGCCTACTGGTATCGTGCCAAGCTTTTGATAGCGGCGTCGGCACAATATAGCAATGCCGAAGCCATCATTGCAGACCTGGACAAAGTGATTCAACTTTCGCCAAATTTTGGATCCGCCTACTATTGGAAGGCACAAGCTCTTCTCGCGAACCAAAATAAATATCCTGATTACACGGTTACCGTAAATCATCTTGTTAAGGCCGCCGAATTGGACGCCGATTTCGGCGACGGATATGCGTATGCGGCCCATCTCCTTTTGATCAATGATCGCACCGATGAGGCCTTTAAGCTGGCCAACCTAGCTGTGACTAACACGAAGAAACAAGTCGCGCTGGGCCTTGCCCATTACGTCATCGCCTATTACTATTCCGGTTTGCGCGATCGCGATAATATGATGCGCAATTTTCGAAAGGCGGCCGAATACGGCCACGAGGAATCACGAGAGCTCTTGAAAAAAATGAAGCCGTAAAAATTCACATGAAATTTATTAAGCACCTCGCTGCACTTTATTTTGCGATTACACCCCTGTATTCGCAAATACCTATTGTTGAATTTCAACTCCAACATTCCGGGAATATAATAGGAATCGACTTCAGCCCGGACGGCAAGTGGATCGCAACCAGTTCACAGGATAATCAGGCGACGCTTTGGAATATTCAATCACAAAAGATTTTGCGTCTCCCTTCACATCGCGGACCCGTTAATTCCGTCGATTTTAGCCCGGACGCAAAATACATTGCATCAGGAAGCCATGACGGCATGATCCAATTCTGGGATATGGTTCGCGGGCAGCCGGCCTATACCATATCCAATAGTTTTCCAATCAAGGCTTTGAGATTCAAACCTAATTCCACACAAATTGTCTCCTGTGGTATTGAAGGCATTCGGGTTTGGGATCTGATACAGAAAAAAACGGTTTGGTCCTTGACGGATCTTCGTCCCAAAGAAACGGTAAACGCGGATGGATTGGAGCCGACGCTTCACCTGGATAACTTTGCCATATCGCCGGATGGAAGCCTGGTTGCCGCCGCCGGCTGGACATACTGGACCGGATGGGTTAAAGAAGCCGGGTATTCCTATAAAGTACCTAAAAGTAACAAAACTGGATATCTTCGGCTGATCAATACTGAAACCGGAGAAGAGTGGAATAGTCTTCGTGTTCCGTCGGGTATTATGTGGGGTGCGGTGGCTCTTGGTCAAAAGCGTCTGGCCATCTCCGGTGATTTCAGTTCGACCGATTCACCGGACTACCGCGTTTTAGTATTCAATCTTGAGACCGGTAATTTGTACCGTCAGCTGAATATCGGGCCCTCGGATGTAAACACGATGCGGTTTAATCCGGATGAATCATCCTTATTTGTTGTTCTTTCGTCGGATGACCCAAAATTCTTGGGGCGTGTTGAACGTTGGGATATTGCGACATCCACTCTGATTGATAGTAGCAAGATGGCCACTTCGGTGGTTGCCTTTTCAGACGACGGAAATCGTATAGCAGGAGGTTCACAAAATTCTTTGTTGATCGCACCGACCGACCATTTTCGCAATGGCTTTTACTTCATCGGACCTGAGTACGCCATAAGTATTTATGATTTTGATCTCGATGAAGATCGGGGCCGCTTGGTATGTGCCAATCTCGATCAGACGATACTATGGGATCTTAAACGAGGTTCTATCGAGCGAACCTGGTTAACCACCGGCGAATATCAGACAATCCGCAAAACCCGATTCAACGGCACAAATATTGTAACGGCCGGATACAAAGGGCTCATTACTCACTGGGATTCATCCGGGCAAAACGTGATCGCTTCGATGCGGCATCCTCTCCTCAATTTGTTTAACCTGAATCCTGTCAAGGAGAACCTATTTGCGACGAGTGGTTTCAGCATTCCAAATTCCGGAGAGGACACTCTTCGATTCTGGAATGTGAAAGACGGCACCCTCTCTCAAATCAAGACAGCGCATTATGGAAAAGTGCTTTGCATGCGAAAGTCACCCGACGGCAAATTTTGGATCACCGGAGGAGGCGAAGA
>JANNSF010000086.1:0-22054 GCA_031402315.1 bacterium
CAAACATCCCCGTTGGAGCCCAAGGATGGCTGAGTTTTTTCAGTAAAACATCAAAGACAGCTAAGAAGAAATATGACGCAATCAATCGTCCGGCCGCACAACAGCTGATGAAATATCATCATCTCAATGCGACCAAAACAACCTCTGGGGATAACACATACCTTGATTTTTCTAGCACCAATTCAATGCATAAAGAGCTATACGATCAGCTTCTACAACTTGGCAGCTATCCATCGCATTTGAAAAAGATCGCCTTATCCGACGGAAGTGGTGCGGGTAATAGCGGCATGCAAAAGGGAAAAAATGGCCAGCTGATGGGTGAAGGGGTTAAAGTTATTGACCTCGATACAGATTTTGGACCGGCCTTAAATGTTGATGGTGATATTTGGAGCGTCAAAACAAATACCTCGTCTCAGAAAGTTTTCGATGGAAAGATTAACAAAGTCCATTTAAGTTGGTGGCAAGTGTATTTTCTTGGGCCGCTATGGCAGTTGGCTTATATATTTGACGCTGTAACAGATATCGCTGAATCAGACAACGAGTGGTATATAAATGGAAACATTGATGGTCTTGACAATGTTCAAGGAGGATATCGCGGGTCATTGGATGATATAAAGGCCAATGCTGATGCTGTGACCCTTGTTGATGCTTCGAGCAACTTCAAGAATCATTGCTTCATTCCAACTGTAAGCGCATTAGACTTGCGTGACCAAAATGGAAACTTGGTTCCATGGAATACGACTCTATATCAGGGTAGTGGAAACTATTCAGGGCTTCCAAACGGGATTTCGTCTCCATTTGAAAGTGTTAAGTATCAATCTGAAAACCTAAAACATGTCAGCCTAGATGCAGGTTCGGCCGTTTGGATTATGGAGCATTTTAATCCTCAGAATTTAGTGCTGACAAACAAATCGATTCATACGCCATGGAATAGAACGATTTCTTCTGCGAATAGTCTGACAGCATCACAAAATGTTGTCGTTCAATACGGCTCCATAACAACCTTTAATAGCAAGCAGATTGTGCTAGGTCCAGGGTTCAAGGCGTCTTTTGGAAGCGATTTTTTGGCCACAACATCTAAATTGTCAAACCCACCACAACTAGGTACTATGACTAAGGTTGCTCCTGTGTTTAGTGAGAAGAGAGAAAACGAGTCAATTGAAAAATCGAATCCAGTGGTCCCTAATAAATTTTCTCTTTCACAGAACTACCCAAACCCTTTTAACCCGACAACAACAATTCAATATTCAATTAAAGAAAACGTGAATGTTCGGCTGAAGATTTACAATACACTGGGTCAAGAAGTGAGGACATTGGTGAATGGAAATCAGCCCGCCGGGTTTAAGTCAGTTTTCTGGGATGGTAAAAACAGCCGCGGCCAGACCGTGCCGAGCGGTGTTTACATCTACCGCATTGAGGCGGGTAAATTTGTCCAGTCACGGAAAATGCTCATGGTGAAGTGAGCAACCGCCCCCGCTATGGTTTCATCGCAAAACCTTGATCAGAGTTGCCCCCGCCTTCGCAAGGCGGGGGAGAGGGGGCGGTTGGAAGCCCTCATAATCCACTGAATCCGCTTACAAAAACCAACTAACCGGACAAGCATCCTAATAGTAAATTATTGACGATTGATTAGTTAAAACCTCATTTCCGAAAGATCGGGATGAGGTTTTTCTTTTGGCTTAGATACGCCGGCCATTGAATTTTGAATTAAAACCAAAGTCTGTAAAGTTATTTCAATTGCGAATAAAAGGAGAATTTGTTAATTTTATTTTTTAGCGCGAGGTAATATGGCCATATTAGAAACTCATAAGAAATTCAGTTATCAGGAATACGAGAAGCTTCCTGAAGGCCCGCCTTATTATCAAATCATCGAGGGAGAATTGATCATGTCGCCGTCCGCTGTACCGTATCATCAAAAGATTTCAAGAAATATCGAATTTGAGTTGATTAGTTTTATCCGAGTGAATGATTTGGGGGAAGTATTTGATGCGCCCATTGATGTGTGTTTTTCTGAGGAAGAGCTGTTCATTCCTGATATCTTATTCATCTCAAAAGAACGGTTAAATATCATCGGTGAAAAGAGGATAGAAGGTTCGCCGGATTTGGTAGTTGAGATTCTATCACCATCGACCGCGTACTACGATCTTCGGCACAAAAAAGATACGTATGAGAAATTTGGCGTAAAGGAATATTGGATCGTGGACCCGATTGAAAAATCGATCGAAATCTATTTTTTAGTGGATCAAAAATACGATTTACATCAAATCGTAAAAAAAGAGGGAAAAATTCGGTCCAAATTGCTGACGGGATTTGATGTGGAGCTATCTAAAGTTTTCTAATCGTAACTTTGAAATCTGAATAATAAATTTGAAACTCGTCAAGAGCTAATAGTGGATTTTTCTATTTTGAAATTCTTTCAAAGTCCAAAATCTTCAAAAAAATTCTTACTTCTTTTCCTCTCGCCCAATAAAACACCGCTCTTGAAAATCTTCAAGGAAATCAATATCCTTTTCAGTTAAACAGGTTTTGAAATTTATTGGAGTCCGGATGAAAATATCGCTGAATTGGGTTCGTGACTATATTGAATTTTCGTTATCGCCGAAGGAATTGGCGGATAAATTGACTCAACGCGGATTGAATGTAGAAGAAATCCTTTCCACCAATGCCTTACCGGGTGTGGTTCTTGGGAAAGTGATCGAAAAAAATAAACATCCGAATGCGGACAAACTTTCGTGTACTAAAGTAGATATTGGTTCTGAAATTCTGAGTATCGTGTGCGGCGCGTCGAATGTTGCTGCCGGACAATTGGTGGCCATAGCCACCGTGGGCTGTATTTTGCCGGGTAATTTCGAAATCAAAAAAGCGAAAATTCGTGGTGAAGAGTCTTTTGGTATGATTTGCTCGAAAAGTGAACTCGGTTATGAAAAAGAAAAATCACCGGGTATTTGGGAACTCGATTCGTCGAAGCCCCACAAACTTGGACAATTGCTTTCCGACTATCTTGGCGGGGCGGATACGATTTTCGATATTGATATTACATCCAATCGGCCGGATTGCCTTACCCTGATCGGCGTGGCGCGCGAAATCGCGAGTATTGAAAAAAAATCGGTTAAGTTGCCAAAGATCGAAATCAACGAAAACTCCGGCGCAATGGCCGTTCCGGTGAAAATCGAGGATAAACAAGGCTGCATGCGCTATTCCGCCCGCGTAATTCGCGGTGTAAAGATCGCTCCGTCGCCAAGTGAACTCGTGAAAAAAATCGAATCGGCGGGATTGCGGTCCATCAATAATATCGTAGACATTACAAATTTCGTGATGCTCGAGTGTGGGCAGCCGCTCCACGCCTTCGATTTGAAAAACATTCGCGGACAAAAGATCAGCGTCCGCCGTTCAAAAAAAGATGAGCCTTTTACGACACTCGATGGCAAAGCACACAAGATGACGGACGATGCGGTGATGATTTGCGACGCAGAGGGCGCGATTGCGATCGGCGGCGTGATGGGCGGACAGAATTCGGAGATCTCAGATTCGACGAACGATGTCTTGCTCGAAGCCGCAATGTTTGAAGGCACGCGTATTCGCAGAACGGCAAAATCTTTGGGAATTCAAACAGATGCCGCGAATCGATTTGGACGCGGAATCAATCCGGACGGCGTTGTTTGGGCACTGGATCGCGCGGCATCGCTGATGGCGGAGATGGCTGGCGGCTCTGTAGAAAAGGGCCTGGCCGATGAAAACTTTTGTGAAAATAAACCGCGCGCGATTACACTGACGAGCGCAGGAATAAAACGGCTTCTCGGTTGTGACGTTGCGGGAAAAGAAGTCGAAGATATTCTGAATTCGCTCGAATGTAAAGTGACGGCTCACGGTGAAGGTTCATGGATCGTGAATCCGCCGTCCTTTCGCCTCGATCTGAATATCCCGGAGGACTTGATTGAGGAAATCGCACGCGTGCGTGGCCTGGACAGCATTCCGGATTTCGCCGGCGCGACGATAGCATATCATCACGAAGAAAAAAAGTCGGAGAAAGTTGCGCGTCTCGTGAAAGAAAGTTTACGTGAATCGGGCTTTTCGGAAATTACGACGAATTCGATGTCGAATCCGAAATTCCAAAAAATCGTAAAAGCATCCGCCGAAAAATCCTTTGTGAAACTAATGAATCCGATCAGCGATGAGATGTCCGTGATGCGTGTTTCATTGCTTCCGGGCATACTTGACGTGATTCGCGGTAATCTATATCGCAAAAATCCGGATGTACGCGTGTTTGAATTCGGCCGTGTCTATCGTGATATCGGCGATAAATTACCGGAAGAAAGAACAGTCCTTGCCGGTTGTGCGGTAGGCAGTCGGCACCCTCTTCATTGGAGCGACAAGGCCAAGGCGATTGATTTTTACGACATCCAGACCGTTTTGACGCATGCGGCGGGCAAGTTTAAACTTGATTCTCTTTCGTTTAATCCTTATTCTGAAGAAGGCGTTTGGGCGCCGAATTCTTTGGAAATTAGATTTTTGCGTGATGGCCCCGAACCTTTGATTTTAGGGCATTTCGGGCGAATTCAATCGGCCGTATGTAAAGCATTTGATGTCGATGAAACGGTTTGGGGATTTGAACTTGACTATACCGTATGGCTGGAAGCGGCGACCTTTAAGAAGAAATTTTCGCCGATCTCACGCTTCCCCGTTATCCACCGCGATCTGGCACTGATTGTTGATCTCCAGATGCCGGCGGGACAAATTTTGCAGGCGATGAAAATTCACGCAGGACCATTTTTAGAGCATGCCGATGTATTTGATTTGTATCACGGCGCTCCTATTCCACCAGACAAAAAGAGTATTGCATTCTCGTTCCGTTTTCAATCGCAAGATCGTACGCTCACGGAAGAGGAAATTGACCTGACGATGAAATCGATTCTTAAAATGTCCGAGGAAAAATTTGGCGCAGGACTACGGGCAGAATGAACCGTGTAAAAAAACAATCCGGACTTGAAGTTTTAGAATCACGCCTTTTGGAAATGATTTTAAAATACCGCATGCTGCAGCGTGAGGCGAACGATTTAAGAGTACAGGTGAGCGAAGCGAACGCCGAACCGGAGGTTCAGTCCGATGGGCGGGACGAAGTTCTGGCAGAAAAAGATGATGTGATTCGTCGACTGCAAGCGGTGATCAAGAAAAAAGAGGAGTCGTTTGATGAATTGCAGGAAGCGTTTCAGACGCAAAAAAAATTGATTGAAAAATTATCGTCCGAAAAAAGCGAGATTAAAAAGAATACTTCATCGAATCAGGAAGGGAATTCTGAGCTCAGAGCAAAATTGGAATCGGCGTTACAAAAACTAAATGATCTGGAAGCGTTGCTAAACTAAATTGTCGGATTTTTTTGGTAATTTAAAATATGCATAACAGTGGATAAAAGTTCCGTAAAAGTAAGTATCTACGGATCGGAATACGTCATCAAGGGCGATGACAATGTGGATCACATTTTGGCTATTGCCGAATACGTGGACCATAAGATGAAGGAGATTAATAAATCCGGATTGATCAAATCGCCTTTAAAGGTCGCTATCTTAGCGGCGCTCAATATTGCGGACGAACATTTTAAGTCGTCGGCGGAACAAAAGAAGCAAATCGAATCGTTTGAAAAAAAATCGCAAAAATTGGTCGCTCTGTTGGATCAATTAGAAACCGCGGAACCCTTGTCGGAATCGGAAGAGGACGGCGAAAAGTCAACGATCTCTTTGTTCTAATTTGTTTTAATTTAGACGTTATTTATTTGTCCCTGTTATCGCCATGCGCATAGAGCGCGGTGATGATAGGGATTTTATTTGATATATCTTACTTTAGAGGAAAAAGCATGGCAGCGACGGAAACAGCAATTTTCATATTAGCGATATTGGTTCTATTGGTTGTAGCGTTTATCTTTGGCCAAATCTACGCAACAAAAATATCGGTAGCCAAGCGGATTCGCGAAGCGGACGCGGAGTCGAAAAAAATCAAACAGACGGCGGTTGCTGACGCGGACAGTCTTAAAAAAGAAAAATTGATCGAAGTTCAGGATGAATGGTATCGTAAACGCCAAGAATTTGACGATCAGACGAAAAACACGCGCGTCCAGATAAAAGGCGAACAGGACGATCTTCTCAAAAAAGAGCGGGGTATCGAACAAAAAGCGGATGTCATTGCGCGTAAGGAGAAAGAGATTACGCAGATGGAGGCGCAGGCGCTTCTCCGGAAGCAAGAGGCAGACAAAAAGAACGAGCAACTCGACGGCATTATAAAGATGCAAAATGAGCGCCTTGAGAGCATTGCCCGCCTGACGACCGAAGAAGCGAAAAAGCTCCTCATGGAAAATATGATGGAGCAAGCGAAAGTCGCGGTTGCACAAAGGATTCGTGAAATGAAAGAAGTGGCCGAAACGCAAGCCAAAGAACAGGCCAAACAAGTTCTGATCCAGGCCGTCTGCCGTGCCAATGTGGCGCAAGTGGTCGAGTCCACCGTGACGGCCGTGAAGCTTCCAAGCAATGAAATGAAGGGACGGATCATCGGGCGTGAAGGAAGAAATATTCGTACGTTTGAAAGTATTTCAGGGTGTGAAGTTTTGATTGACGATACACCCAATACGATCGTGCTTTCGGGTTTTGATCCCGTTCGGAGGGAGATTGCACGTATGGCGCTGGAGTCGTTGGTGACGGACGGACGCATTCACCCAGGCCGTATTGAGGATGTGTTGGAAAAAGCGCGGCGCGATTTTGACGAGACCGCAACGTCGTTTGGTGAACAGGCGCTTTTTGATGCGGGTATACATGGTGCAAATATTGAGCTTTCAAAATTGTTGGGTCAACTAAAATACCGCTCGCTTCATGGGCAAAATCTTTTGCAACACAGTATTGAAACGGCGGCGATTGCCGGCGCTATGGCGGCGGAACTTGGTGTGGATGTTCAGCTAACCAAACGGGCCGCGATTTTTCACGATATTGGCTATGCGGCAAACCGTTCGGATCAGCCTCATGCAGTAGTCGGTGCTGAACTTGCGCGCAAATACGGTGAGCACAATATCATTCAACAAGCGATCTTGTTTCATCACGAAGAGCCTATGATCGCGCACCCGATCAACGTGATTGTATTTGTCGCGAATCAATTGAGCAAGGCGCGTCCCGGCGCACAAAGGGATACTTTGCAAATGTATATTCAAAGGCTGCAAAAGATTGAAACGATTGCGCTGTCTTTTCAGGGTGTCAAAGCCGCTTACGCGGTAGCCGCCGGGCGAGAAATCCGAATCATGATTGATGCCTTGATTGCGGACGATACACGCGCCCTGCAAATTGCTGACGAAATTGCACACCGCATCGAATCGGAAGTGGAATATCCGGGACAAGTCAAAATTACAGTTATTCGTGAATTCCGCGCTATGGATATGGCGAAATAAATACGGCCGATAAGAACCCAGTTGATACCCATTACTTTTTGTTCTAAACTTAAGCCGGACCTCAACAAAATCAGAAACTTCTCCTTGCGCGATGTAACCCAATGAGATGTGACCTAACTTACAAATGATAACAGCCTGGTTTTTAAATCGTTTTTCAAAACGCGGATTGACTGATTTTTATCTGTCGGCATGGTGCGGTCATATTCTTGCGATCCTTGTATTTTTATTAGGTGTGTCCTTTTTCTCGGAGTATGAAATTTACGTGCAGTATCCGGATCGCATCTTGCTTGTGGGTGCGCTGGGAGTATTAATCTACGTTTCGGGCATCATCTATCTACAAAAGAAGATTTTAGGGGGCGTTAAGACATTTTTTAGGCGATTAATCGAAAAAGAAAAAACCGGTTTACAGGAATCGCAGGAGGTTTTTGATCACATATCGGTATTGCCGAACCGCTGGCGTATGGTAGAAGCGATGATGAGTGCATTATTTTTGATTTTGCCCATCGCCTGGATTCAGTGGAATGGCGTTATCTTACTCTTGCTGGTCGGCTCGTGGCTCCTTGATTTAGCGCTTCAGGAATACATCGTATCTCAATGGATATCGGCTGGCTTAGTCTTTGTGCGCATGAAAACGCCATTTCGACTTGTCAATAATATGGACAATGTTCACTTGCGGTGGCCGCTCGGATTTATTTCTTTGATTTCGATCTTGATGCTTTTATGCGCGACAGCTGTCTTTTTTGCCGAGTTATACGCCGCCGAACGCTCGCCCATGAATTTTTCTACTTCGATTGCGACCCGCGAATTTTTTGTAGCCTCCTATGGTCGCGCTCTAATCCTTTTCTTAAAGTGCACAGCTCTCTTCTCCGGTGTGGGATTTATCGTGGGCCTTTTATATTGGTCTTCCTGGCGATATGGCTTGAAATTGGTTTCTCAGCGGCTCGACTTATTGGAGAAGGGTCATTTCGAATTTCAAAAAGTTCAAATGGCGCCCTACGGACCCGGTTTTTGGCTCTTTACGCTCGAAAATGCGATTCAGAAAATTCACGACCGCATCGCATTTCTGCAGAGAAACGGCATGGATATGTATTCGACGACCAATTTGATTTCAGAAATTTCTTCCGGTCAAAATCAATCGTTGATGCGGCAATCGACCTCGTTGACGGAAACTTCGACGACGCTTGACGAGATGCTGCGTTCTGCCCAAAAAATCGGCGAACATGCGAGTTCGGTGGTCCAACTGGCGGAGGATACAGAGCAACGGGCGGCGGGCGGTCTCAACGCGATGGAAGCTACGGCCCGTGCGATTCGCCAATCGGAGGAAAAAAATCAGCAAAACCTTACGCAAATCCTATCACTCTCGGAACGCGTGCAGGAAATCGAACGGATACTCAATTTCATTCACGCGATTTCGGATGAAACGCATTTGATTGCCCTCAATGCCGCGATTGAAGCCAGTTCTGCAGGCGAATATGGCGAACGTTTTAAAGTCGTGGCGCATGAAGTGCGTGATCTTTCGGACCGTGTCGCGCGCTCCGTAAAGGATATTCAAATGATGGTGGCTGCTATTCGACAGGCCACGACGACCATGGTCGCTTCGGCGCAAGATAATTCCAACGCATCGGCGCTAAGTGCACGCCAAGCCCAGTTTACACTTCAGAGCTTTAAAGAAATTCTGAGTCGCGCCAAAGCATCATCGGAAGCGGCAAAACAAATTTATATTTCAATCCATCAGCAACGTATGGCCAATCAACAAATTTCTCTTTCGTTCTCCGATATTTCGGGTGATATGAAGTTGCTCGCCGAATCCAGCCAGCGTTACGCCCAATCGGTGGATTCTCTTAAGAAATTTTCGACCCACATGGAAGCGGTCATACAATATTTTGTTAAATTCGAAGAGAAAAAGGAAGGTAAAAAAGAACCGGCATGAATCGTATTGACAATAACGCACCCAAGAAAAAAGATCACAAAAAACACGGGAAAAAATCCGGAAAGTCAAAGCACGGCAAAAAGCAGGAAAATCCGGTTTTCAATTCGGAGGCGAACTTCAACAAGAAACTTCCGGTGGAAAAGTCGCATGAAACTCAGATTCCGGCGGGTGCGAAATTACTCAAAGTCCTAACGACGGATCAGCCTCTTGTCATGAATATCTACGGTTCGTCCAGTTTGCCTATTCAAGGCATGCATACCGATTCTAGAAAAATCAAAAAAAATAATTTGTTCTTCGCCCTTTCAGGAACCGAGCGGGACGGTAACAAATTTATTACCGCCGCCGTTCAGAATGGTGCGGTGGCTGTGGCGTCGGAAGAACTACTATCAAAAGTTCAATTGCCATCAACCCCCCGGGCGACGTACATTCAGGTTCAGGATATTTCTCAATTTATGGCAGAAACCGCCGCGCGTTTTTATGATACAACGGAGATTCCTATTCCGGTAATTGGTGTAACGGGCACTAACGGGAAGACCACAACCGCCTGGTTTATCAATGAAGCGCTTAAAGCTCAAAAATTAAAGACCATTTTTCTGGGTACGATAGGATTTGAGGTTTGTGGCCGTAAAGTGCATACCGATTTCACAACGCCTCCGGCGCCGCTCCTGCATCAACTGATTGCCGAAGGGCTTCGCAACGGTGCGCGCTACCTTGTCATGGAAGTTTCTTCGCATGCACTTAAGTTGAAACGTGTGTGGGGAATGAAATTTGATATTGCGATATTTACGAATCTAACCTATGAGCATCGCGAACTCCATCCGGATATGGAAAACTACTACGAAACCAAAAAAAAGCTATTCGGCATGCTAAAGCCCGGCGGCACGGCCATCATCAATGTGGACGATGACTTTGGAAAAAAATTGGCCGATACGTTACACGGAAATTTGAATATCCGAACGGTTGGCAAAAGCGCGACGGATGTAAAATTAATCCAAACGGAATTAGACATCGAGATTCATGGACAAAAAATTGCGTTTGAATCCAATGGGCGGTCTGATTCGATGCGCGTACCTTTGATCGGGGACTATAACGCGTATAATGTTTTAAGTGCACGCGAAACTCTTTTGACACTGGGTATTTCTCTCCAGGAAGATACTTTTGAAAAATTATCACCTCCCGACGGACGGTTTAATTGGTTTATGGTTCAAGGCATCAATGTTGTTATCGATTTTGCGCACACACCGGATGGATTAGAAAAGCTCTTGAAGGAAGCGCGGAAACTCGTCTCGCGGGACGCCCGTATGATCACACTCTTTGGCTGTCCCGGTAGTCGTGATCCGTCGAAGCGTCCGCTTATGGGTAAAATTGCGACCGAACTTTCCGACCACGTTATTCTCACGACCGACGACATTCATTTTGAAGAGCCTCGGGCCATTCTGGATGGTATTGTCCAGGGTGCAACGGTACAAAATTTTGAAGTCCTTGAGGACCGGCGGGAAGCGATCGCGCATGGTTTGAGAATGTCGAAAGCCGGCGATTTTTTGGTGATCGCAGGACGCGGTCACGAGCGCTTTCAATATGTAAAGGACGAAAAAATTCCCTTTTACGATAAAACGGTTGTCTACGATGAGGCGGAAAAATTGAGAGAATCCAATCCCGTCGAGGCATAAAAAAAGGGCTGCCGAATGGCAACCCTTTGAAAAGAAAAAAATTCTAGGCCAAAGCGTTGACTTTTTTAGCCAATCTTGATTTGGTTTTGGCGGCGCGGTTTTTATTTAATATACCCTTGACCACCATTTTATCAATCAATTGCGCGGATTTACTCAGATTTTCTTGGGCTTGTTTTTTGTCCTTCGCTTGGACTACCGTTTTCACGGATTCCCGCATGTTTTTCTTAAACGCGCGATTGCGGTTGTTCTGTTTTTCATTGCGACGAACACGCTCGATCGCGGACTTGTGATTAGGCATTGTAAAACTCCTTTTGTTTTTTTATCTAAAAATCATTTATATACAAAGTTGCAATAAGCGGCGCAATATAGAGAAGTCGAAAAGTATTGTCAAAGGAAAACTTGAAAACGGTACAAATCAAATCCGGCCACGCCAAACGCATAGAGAATGGCCATCGATGGGTATTTAGCAATGAAATTGCGGGAAATTTGCGGGCGTATGACCCCGGCGAATGGGTTTTGATTGAGACCCAACAAGGACACCGTTTGGGAACCGGATATATCAATCCAAATTCTCTCATCAGCGTCCGAGTGGTGGACAGCTCAATGACCGCCATCGACAAAGATTTTTTTTCGCTCCGTATTAAGGAAGCCGAGGCACGGAGACGGGAAATGTACGGGCAAAAATCGTCCTATCGTCTTGTGTTTGGCGAATCGGACGGATTGCCGGGCCTGGTCGTCGATAAATACGGTGACTATTTGGTCGCGCAAATAATGACATATGGAATGGAAAAAAAATCCATAGAAATTTCGGAAGCCTTAAAAGAGCTCCATCCCAAAGCAATCGTTTGGCGGCGGGACAGTGCAATGCGCAAACTTGAGGGATTGGAAATTCTTCCGTCGGAAGTTGACGGTGAATTACCCGAAACAGTGATCGCAGACATTGAAGGGCTGAAATTCTATGTTGATCTAAAAGATGGACAAAAAACCGGCTTTTTTCTCGATCAGAAAGAAAATCAGACACGCGTCAGACCCTATGTAGGGAAAAAACGAGTATTGGATTGTTTTACGCATCTTGGCGGATGGGCCTTGCAATCGGAACGATTTGGAGCGCGGGAAGTTCTGGGCCTGGATATTTCGGAACAAGCGATATTGGATTGTCGTGGAAATTCCCGTCTAAACGCTATGTCCAAAACGGAATTTCAAAAAACAGATGTCTTTGATGAATTGAAAAAACTCAACGAGGCGAGGGAGAAGTTTGACGTCATTGTCCTCGATCCACCGGCCTTTGCGAAATCGAAATCCCAAGTCAAAGAGGCGATCAAAGGGTATCGGGAAATCAATCGTCGTGCGGCAAAATCACTCCACGCCAACGGGATACTCATTACGTGCAGTTGTTCGCATGCGGTGGACGCTGAAACATTTAGAAATACCATATCGCAAGGCGTTTTGAGCGCCGGACGTGAAGCTCTTATTTTAGAGACTCTGACGCAACCCTCCGATCACCCCATTCTTCTGTCGATGCGCGAGACCGAATATTTGAAGGGATTTATCCTTCGCGTAGTCTAATAACGCATGTTATGCTATTTTGGAAAATCAAATCTCTTCTATACACCCAATTTCGAAAACGATCTGTTTTTGGACGCTTTTTGGATGAAGAAAATCGTACCATGGTCGCATTGCTAAAGTCGGTGAAACTGGAGGGCTTTCGAATCGCGGACGTCGGTTGTGGAACGGGAAATATCCTGCGTGTCTTGCAATCGCGGTTTCCGGAAGGCCATTGGAATATCGTGTGTATTGACCAGTCGAATGATATGCTGCTCAAGATAAATCCTTCGGAAAAAATTTCAACCCTCGTTGCGGATGCTTTAAGTTTACCCTTGGATGCAAGTTCATTTGATTTGGTATTTTGCGTCGGTGTGAGTGATTACATGAAAAACGGAACTCCACTCGTGTTGGAATTGCAACGAATTTGTCACAACGACGGGTACTTATTTATGACGTTTGTTCGACCGGCTTTTTGGAATTTCGTGCGAAACGTTTACGGGAAAAGGATTTATAGCTCCCGTCTAGCGGCCATCGAGCAACTCGTGGCTTCACTAAAGCTTGATATAGTTGGCCGAGCAGAAACACGTTTACAGTATCAAATGCTGCTAAGAAACAAGCAAGGAACTGAATTCCACCGGAAAGAACGATGAAGCCTTTTAGAATCGGACGGGTTTGTGATTTTGAGGAGGGCCGGATTAAAACGTTCAGATTTCTGGCAAAGCCCATCGCGGTGTGGCGCCGCGGTAATGACTTTTTTGCAATCGAGAATGCCTGTCTGCATATGCGTGCCCAACTTTTGAACGCCGGGGATTTGATCACGGCAACGATAACATGTCCTTGGCATGGCTGGCAATATGAACTTGGCTCCGGCACGTGTCTCAATCAAAAGGACATGTTCTTGAAACGGTACGCTGTAACTATTGATAATGACGAAGTCCTTTTGGATATTTCAGCAGTTTTGGGCTAGATCGCAAAGAGGGAGAGAATAGATGAGAAAGAAGAGAGGAGGCGAACATGGCTGATATGCATTCGTTCGATGTCGTTTCGAAAATAAATATGCAGGAGATGAATAACGCGATTCAGCAAGCGCTTAAAGAAATAGTAACGCGGTATGATTTTAAAGATACCAAGACCACGATTGAACTCGCCAAAGACGAATTGACGCTTCTCTCCGACGACAGTTATCGATTGAAAGCCGTCATTGATATCTTGCAAAATAAAATGATCAAGCGCGGCGTTCCCATTAAAGCTCTCAAAATGGGCAAAGAGGAAGAGGCGTCCGGGAATATGGCGCGGATGAAAATAAAAATTCAGCAGGGCATCGAACAGGAAAATGCGAAAAAAGTAGTGGCGATGATTAAAGACACAAAAATGAAAGTTCAGGCCGCTATTCAGGGGGATCAAGTGCGCGTAAGCGGGAAGAGTATTGATGATTTGCAGGAATTGATGAAGAAGTTGAAAGAAAAAGATTTTGAATTCGTGATTCAATTTGAAAATTATCGATAAATATAAGGGTGCTGCCATGAATATTCTTGTAACCGGCGGGTGTGGATATATAGGTTCCCATGCCGTTCGCTCGTTGAAACGTTCAGGTCATAACGTCGTCATTTTGGATAATCTGTCGTTTGGTCATGCGGAGTTTGCCCAGGGTTGTGATTTTTATCAGGGTGAAATCTCGGACCGGCCGTTATTGGGGAACATCTTTGAAAAACATAGGATTGCGGCGGTTATGCATTTTGCGGCACTTGCGTACGTCGGAGAGTCGGTGACGGATCCCGCAAAGTATTATCAGAATAATGTGGTGGGGACCTTGCGGCTTCTCACGACCATGAGGGATCACGAGGTGTTGAATTTTGTTTTTTCTTCCACGTGTGCGACGTACGGGATTCCCCAGGAGCTTCCGATTCCTGAAGATCACGTACAAAGCCCGATCAATCCCTACGGTCAAACGAAACTAATGGTCGAAAAAATTCTTGTGGATTTTGATCGGGCGTATCAACTCAAATCCGTTTGCCTACGTTACTTTAATGCGGCGGGCGCCGATCCGGACGGCGGTATTGGCGAAGATCATGATCCGGAATCGCACCTGATTCCCTTGGTATTGGACGTTGCGCTCGGCCGCCGAAAAGATATCAAAATCTTTGGAACCGATTATCCGACACCGGACGGAACGTGTATGCGGGATTACATTCATGTGAATGACCTCGCGGAAGCCCATGGACTAGCGTTGGAACAATTGGTCCGGACTCGAAATAGTACCGCGTACAATCTGGGGAATGGCGTTGGATTTTCGGTTAAGGAAATTATCAATACGGCTGAGAAAGTGACGACGAAAAAAATATCCGTCGTGCACGGGCCGCGTCGCGAGGGCGATCCGGCTCAACTCACGGGTAATTCGAAAAAAGCGACGCTGGAATTAGGATGGTCACCCAAATTTGCAGATTTAGAGAGTATTATTGAGACGGCTTGGAATTGGCATCAAAAGCGATTTGGCGATGGAGCATGAATTCGTTTTAGACGTCTCTCCTCTTTTTTCAAAATTAGACAAAATGTTGTTGTCTCTGTTACGGTCCTTGACGCCCGAGGAATGGAACAGGCCAACCGTTGCAAAACTTTGGACCGTAAAAGATGTGGCATCCCACTTGCTGGACGGAAATATTAGAGCGCTTTCTCTACAACGTGACCGTCATTTTGGAGAAAAACCGCCCGAAGATCTGACTTATTCTAACTTAGTTGCTTGGTTAAATCAATTAAACGCGGACTGGATTAAAGCCTCACGGAGAATGAGTACCGATGTTTTGATTATGTTCCATGAAGTCACCGGTCCTCCGACTAGCGCGTATTACCAATCGTTGAAATCGAATGAAAAATCAATTTTTGCAGTCTCCTGGTCCGGAGAGACCGAGTCTAAGAATCGATTTCATGTTGCAAGGGAGTACACTGAGAAGTGGCTGCATCAACAGCAGATTCGGCATGCGACGTCCAAGCCGGGACTCCTGACCGAAGAGTTTTTTCTGCCCTTTATGACGACGCTGGTTCAAGCTCTTCCCTATACATTTCGCGGTATTGATGCCAACGTGAATACGATGGTCAGTATAAGTACGACGGGTGAGTGCAAAGGAACGTGGTGCATGAAGCGATACGCGGATGGATGGAGATTGACACGCGAACGATCGAACACGCCAACAGCCGAAGTGAGGATATCGGCGGATATGGCATGGAAGCTTTTTTCAAAAAGTATTCGGCCGATGGAGATGCAGGGTCAATTCGAGATTTTCGGGGATGCGCGACTGGGAAATCGCGTGATGGAGATGGTCTCGTTTATGGTGTAGGCATGAACTTCAGACCTTGGCGTCGAATTCCTCGCGGTATCATTGCATTTAGCTTAAAAAAATCAAAAAAAAATTGACAAACCTCATTCATTTCAATATATTCGCATGCCTTTTGAGAAAAGAGCTATGTTCTATAAAAATTTATAGTTAGCGTTATGAAAATACGGTCGGAAAACGCCAAAAGCAGAGGCTTTTTTGCAGGAAAATAAGAAATTGCCGCATAAGTACGTGACGCTTTTGGTTATGCTTGATGCGGTTTCGGATCCGAAAAGTTTTCGGATGAAAACGGTTCATTTGAAATTGTTAGTTGGTTTTACGGCGGGATTTTTAGTCCTGCTGGCGTGTTCTTTGATATACTATTATGCGTTCGCCTACAAAGTATTTTACTACGACGATTTGAAATCTCGGTTTGATCAATTGTCCGAGGACAACAAAAGAATTCAGTCCATTGAAAGGGAATTCCGCAAGGTCAAACAGGAAAACGAAAAAATTCGACTGGTATTTGGAATGTTTAAAAATATTCCAAAAGATACGACGGAGCGTGATCCCTCGACACGTTATGAGGATTTTACTTCCGCGAAAGAAATGGGCTATTATCCGGGTGGTGACTTAAATGATCCGGTGCATGAAAAAATTGCCGCCATTGCCGATCAAGAAAGTCGGGCGGTTGCTGGAGATTATATGCTCTACGCCCGTGTAGTTCCGGCTCGAATGCCGGTCCAAACCCGTTGGATATCGAGAGAATTTAAGAATTCACCTACATCGTTTAATTCGACAAAGCACATCGGCGTTGACCTTGTGGCGGCGGAAGGTACAATCGTGGTGGCGACCTCCGAAGGTTGGGTCGTCACTTCCGAATGGTCGACCGATTACGGAAATACGATTGTCTTGTATCACGGATACGGCTTCTTCACGTTGTACAAGCATTTGCAATACAGTCTTGTTACCGCGGGCAGTTCCGTAAAGAGCGGGGAATTGATTGGCTCGGTTGGCAACACCGGCCTCTTGACAACGGGTCCGCATCTGCATTTTGAAGTTTGGCGCGACGGACAGGCGCAAAACCCGGCTGACTATATTCCGCAAATTCGAGAAGCGCTGCGGGTTACTCTAAAAGAGGGTAACGACAGCCTCTCAGCAAGAAAAAAAATTTAATGAAAAACATAAAGAAATAAGACCATGGCATTTTCGAAACAAGACGGCATTTCTGGCGCGGGATTGAATCTCATTAGCCGCGGAACGGTCATTACCGGCAGCATCAGCGCCTCGGCGAGTTTACGAATCGAAGGCGAGATCAAGGGCAAAATCGTATGCCATGACAATGTCACGGTCGGGGCCACGGGTGTGGTCGAAGGTGATGTGGATGCGAAAAGCGTTATTGTCGGTGGAAAAATTTTCGGAAACGTAACGTCGCAGGACCGACTTATTCTGGAGTCGCAGGCGGGCATTACGGGTAATATAAGAGCCAAGCGGCTCTTGATTGAAGAGGGTGCTTTTTTTGACGGGAAATGCTCGATGAAAGAGATCAAAGATAAGCCACTTACGGTGGTTGACAAAGACATGTTCGAAGATACGGATGCCATTAGGCTGAATAAAGCGGGGTCATGAAAAGCCCCGATCATGGAACGGAATCCGGTGCCGGTGCTTTCATGACATGGGGATGGCAGTTCGCACTGACGTTGGGACTCTTGGCATGGAGCGGACATTGGATGGATGAACGGTACGAAACGCGCGTTCTTTTTACGTTGGTTGGAATTTTTGTAGGATTATTTGGCGGATTTTATAATTTGTTCCGCATTGTTTCGCAACTGCCAAAGCCGGAAAAAAAAGAGAAGAAAAACGAGAGTCTATGAATCAAAAATTATTTCTTGGCATCATTTTCGGAATTGCGTTAGGCGTTCTCCTCATTATTAACGCATTTCTGGACACTGCCGAAGATCTGATCATCGTTCTATCGGCCTGCGGCATTGCGCTTTTTCATGTTCTGACCGGATTCTATATGTCGCGCTGGGCGTTTTCGAAGTCGTCGAAACTTTTTATAAGCATCGTTATGGGCGGTATGGGAATTCGGATGACGTTGATAGCCATCGTACTCGTGCTGCTGATCCAATTGGTTCAAATTGACGTCAAGCTTTTCATGTTCACGTTCGGCGTTTACTATGTTTTATTTCAAATGGTTGAGATCTACTTTATAAATAGGGGATTTCAACTTAAGAAGGCCATCAAATAAAAATAATATTTATTTATAACAGGAATTTAAAAACATCATGCTCCTCAACGCGCTCACCGCCTTATGGCAGGAACACGCTCCCAAAGTTGCCGAAAAAGCTTCAGAACAGGCGGAAAAAATTGATATCGGCGGAACCATCATTCATCACGTTTCAAATTCCCGTGAAATTGAATTGCCATTCTTAGGCCTAATCCAGCTTCCGCATTTCGCCGATTGGCACATTCTCGGCATGACGGTTAATATGTCGCCTTCCAAGCATGTCGTTATGATGTGGATTGTCGCCGTTCTTTTGCTCGTGATCTTTTCCTTTTTGGCTCGTCCGACATTGATTCCGAAAGGTTTGTACAATTTTTTTGAAATGCTTGTCGTCTTTATTCGCGAAGAAGTTGTTCGTCCCAATTTTAAGGAAAAGACGGATAAGTATATCTCGTATTTTTTAACCCTCTTCTTTTTCATCTTATTTATGAATCTACTGGGGCTTATACCGTATGCGGCTTCGGCAACGGGAAATATTGCCGTGACCGCTACGTTGGCAACCGTTACATTTTTTGTAACGCAATACACCGCGATTAAATCGCAGGGCCTCGGCGGGTATCTTAAACATTTGACCGGCGGCGTGCATCCGATGATTTGGCCGATCATGATCCCGGTTGAAGTTATTGGACTATTTACTAAACCCTTTGCGCTTACAATTCGACTTTTTGCAAATATGATTGCCGGTCACATTGTCATCCTTTCGTTGATTGGTCTGATTTTTGTTTTGAAAAGCTATTTTATAGCCCCGATCTCGATTGCGTTTGCCCTTTTTATCTACCTGATCGAATTATTTGTGGCCTTTGTTCAAGCCTATATTTTTACGCTGTTGTCGTCCTTATTCATCGGCATGGGGATACATCACGCGCATGAAGAACATGCGGCCGAAGTGAAACATTAAAAATTTGTAAATTAAACAGATCCATAAACAACACATTAACAAACGGAGGAATTCAAATGGAATCCATTGGTTTAGGGTATTTAGGAGCCGGTATCGGTGCAGGATTGGCGACCATCGGCGCAGGTTTAGGTATTGGTAAATTAGCCGCCGCCGCCATGGAAGGCAGTGCACGTCAACCGGAAGCAGCCGGCGATCTCAGAACCTCAATGCTTATTGCGGCCGCGTTTATTGAAGGCGTTGCGCTGTTTGCGGAAGTTATTTGTATCTTGATGGCCGTCAAAGGTTAATCACGAAGATTATTTAGAAGCGATGGGAGTGAGCCTCCCATCGTATTCTATAGGATTCAATTCTTAAACTTGGAAATCTTATGAATATGTTATGGATACTGATGCTCTCCGGTGAGGGCGAACACAAGGGCGGCCTGCTGGATATTGATCCGGGTCTTATGATTTGGACAATTATTACATTTGTTGTCTTGCTGGTACTTTTGAAGTTTTTGGCATGGGGGCCGATAATCGAAATGCTTCAGGAACGCGAAGGAAAAATAAGATCTTCGCTCGAGGAAGCTGAAAAAGCTCGCCGGGAAGCGGCCGAACTCATGGGACGCAATAATGAAATACTCGCCAAAGCGGAACGAGACGCGCAAGACATCGCGCGTCGTGCAAAAGAAACGGCCGAAAAAATTGCCCACGATATCGCTGAGAAAGCCAAAGTAGACGCCACGAAGCTTGTCGAAACAGCCAAAAAAGAGATAGAATCCGAAAAGCAAAATGCTCTATCGTCGCTTCGTCAGGAAGTGGCGGAGATGGCCATCCAGGCCGCGGGCAAAATCTTGGCGGTGAATCTGGATGCCGATAAACACAAAAAACTCGTGGATGACTTCATTAAGACGATTCCATCGAGTCGGAATTAAGCCATGAAAAATAAAGCAACGGCGCAACGCTATGCGCAAGCCCTGTTTGAACTGGCTAACGAGAAAAACATTTTGGAAACCGTATTTGAAGAATTGTCGTCGATTCGCGGATTGATAACGAATTCAAAAGAATTCTTTGAATTTTTAAATAACCCCATTGTTCCCGATGCACAAAAAATTCAAACCATGAAAGCGTTATTCGAAGGGAAAGTCAAAAAAGAAACCATGGATTTTTTGACCCTGGTATGCATAAAAGATCGTGAAAATATTCTGGATGAAATGATTGACTGTTTTGTAGAATTGCGCAACGAAAAGTTGGGTCTTGTAACCGCGGAAGTTCTCTCGGTCGTTGATTTTAGCGATGCCCAGGTGAAACAATTGACGGAAAAAATAAAGACGATGACCGGCAAGACGCCTACCCTGACCTTCAAAAAAGACGCATCCCTGATTGGCGGATTTACGGTGCGTATCGGTGATACCGTTCTCGACGGCAGTGTCCGTCGTCAGATTGAACGCTTGCGAAACACGCTTCTAAACTGAGCGTGCGAATTGTTCTTTTGACATTATGGATTGGATGTTTTGCTTCGGCACAGAATGTTGGAATAATGGGCGGGCAATTGTTTTTGCCATCGCCGATCATTTTTACCAATGGCGGTACCGATATTTTAGAGGAAAGCGGACCGGCTCTGGCGGCCATAGGCGCTTTTCTGGAAAAACGGCCGGAAATAACGCTTTTGCGTATCGAGTCGCATGTATCAACCGCGACGAAAAACGGTCAGGTTATTAGTGAAATGCGAGCGGCGACCGTCATGAGAGATTTAATAACGCGTGGCGTTTCGTGCGAACGCTTATTGGCCGTAGGATTTGGCACGGGGCGGTCCATAGCGGACAATGCAACGTGGGAAGGACGGTCGAAAAATAACCGCATGGAGTTTTACGTTGCACAATTGCGCGGAAAACCGCTCGCCGGATTGCCGGAAAATGGCGGAGGCGTAACGGCTAATGAACCTTGTGACAAAAATAAATTGTATATAATAGATTACTAATTGATAGATAAATAAAAAAGGAATACGAAAATGGCAGTATCGGTGAGACCGGATGAAGTTTCGGCGATCTTAAAGAAACAGCTCTCGCAATTTGAGCGTGAACTGGATACGTACGAGACGGGTGTTGTTTTACAAGTGGGTGATGGTATTGCCCGCGTTCATGGCTTGATGAAGGCGATGTCCAGCGAGTTGGTTGAATTTCCAAATGGAACCGTCGGCATGATTCTTAACCTTGAAGAAAACAATGTCGGTGTGATTTTATTTGGTGAGACAAGCGGAATCAAGGAAGGCGATGTGGTCAAGCGAACGGGACGTATCGCAGAGGTTCCGGTCGGCGAAGCGATGCTCGGACGTGTCGTCAATGCGCTCGGCCATCCGATTGACGGCAAGGGCCCGATCAACACTAAGAACACGTCACTCATCGAACGTAAAGCGCTTGGCGTCATTGAGCGTCAGTCCGTGAAAGAGCCCTTGGCAACCGGTATTAAGGCCATTGACGGAATGATCCCCATTGGTCGTGGGCAGCGCGAACTTATTATCGGGGATCGTCAGAACGGTAAAACCGCCGTCGCGATTGATACCATCATCAACCAAAAGGGTAAAGACGTCTATTGCGTTTATGTGGGTATTGGCCAAAAAGAATCGACGATTGCAAAAGTAGTCAAGATATTGGAAGACGCCGGGGCGTTGCCGTATACAACCATAGTTTCGTCGGCCGCTTCAGAACCGGCAGCACTTCAATTTATAGCGCCTTACACGGGCGCCGCCATTGGTGAATTTTTCCGCGACAGCAGCCGCCATGCTCTTGTCGTTTATGACGATCTTTCCAAGCACGCCGTGGCGTATCGTCAAGTTTCCCTTTTACTTCGCCGCCCACCGGGCCGCGAAGCGTATCCGGGCGATGTGTTTTATCTCCACTCACGACTTTTGGAACGCGCGGCCAAACTCAATAAAGAGCTCGGCGGCGGTTCGCTGACAGCACTTCCGATCATCGAAACTCAAGCGGGCGACGTCTCGGCGTACATTCCGACCAACGT
>JANNSF010000087.1:0-1807 GCA_031402315.1 bacterium
CCCGCCCTGACCCGGAGTTTTATTCGCAACATCCATCCAGTAAATGCCGTCCGTAAAGAGGTCATCGACTCCTCCGGATATGGGATGGTCTGCACGTGCCAGTTCAAAAACATCACTGGTCTCCGTTGCATCCGCAGGAAAGGCATCACTCACAAACGGATACATTCGATAATCGTCCGCTGTGTTGCCCGGCGTATTAGCACCCACATTCCACATTTCAAATGGCACACTTCCCTGATTACCGGACCCGAACGCCCATTTTGCTTTGCCGCCTGCCGCCGTAAATCGAAATTCAAAATCATACGGAATAAAACGCACGAAATTCGCTTTATCGCGGAAGACACGGGATAGAAAATTTACAATAGTAAATCCGGCATTGGCCCCCGCAACGCCCTGTGTTCCTACCGCAACGGTCATGTCACCACTGGCAGTTTGAATGCCCCACTGGTGTCCTAAGGAATTTGGCCAAGGACGATCAACGCCGTTGCCGCCTGTTGCAATATCTCGTCCATTACTCGGAAATGCAGAAGAATTAAATGCGAATGTGCCGTAGTTATTAGGCGCCGCTACCGAACCGCTTGCCGTTCTGACCATAATAATATCTTTTAGATCCGGTGCCGGGCCATAGACTTCAATACGAAAGCCATCGACAACTATGAAGTCACTCCCAACGCTTACGGCAAATCTCGAATCATCGTAAAGTCGATCACCGGCATTGAGATTGAATACCCCATCCCCATCCGCATCAAAAAATGTAAGCGGATCGTCCGCGCGCGTTGGAATGCTAAGAATGACACCCGTATTGCTGTCAACAATTTGATACGCGGTTGTATTTTGCGCGTAACCAACCATGACCCTTCCATCCACTGAGGACGGAATCCTGAAAAATTCCACATGATACGTATGCCCCGTGATCTTACTGGGATCCACCATAAATACAATCACTATTCCATCGCTACTGGCGCTACGAAAAAAACCACCGGAAGCGATGCGAGCATCTTCCGCTCTCGATGCCGAGACCCTACCGGCGGTGACAGACTGGACATTGGCCGTCTGCGGTGATTCCAAAGTGATCGGAAGCCCGGAAGGGATTGGAATTGTATTCGCAAACGCGGTTATATCAATGACAGAAAAATTGAAAGTACTGTTTTCTATATGACCATCATCATAATCAAACGATGCGCTGAATTTGAATTTATTACCAATCGCAGGCTTTGCGGCATATCCAAACGCGGGCTTCAATGCCTCATAGTCATACGAGGCCGTGTCTTTGGCGTACCACTGAACGGCATACGCTCTGCCATTACGAATAATCGCATCGGTAATATGCGTGATGGGATTACCGACCACATACGTGGGATCGGCCTTGATCGTTGGCAGATCGGTATAGAATGTGGCGCCCTTTGGCAGTGTTCCCGAAACATCGGTAAGTCTTACCAGTTCCACTTCCGACTTCACATCGTACTTAGCATCCGGCAAAATAAAGGTTCCGGGACCACCTATATAGGGTTGTGCGTCATAGGCGGTCACGCTGTAGTAATAGACCTGACCATTAATCACATCCCGGTCATCGTAATAATAGACAAGGCCATTATCCGTACCGAGAAAGATTTCTTTTATTTCAAGGTTACCGTTGACATTAATGGACTGATTGACAACGGATTTAATTCCATCGGATTTATCGTACTGCGCCAGCAATTTATACGAAGCCGGTAAGCCCGTCCGGCTTTTATAAACACGGTAGCCTTGAAAGTCACGTGCGACATAGTCCGCGCTATAGCCATGTGCTTTGTCAATTCCAAGAAGG
>JANNSF010000088.1:0-3190 GCA_031402315.1 bacterium
AATGAGTTGGTGATTAATCCGGCCTTTGCAGGAAGTCATGTTCAATTGAGTTTAAATTCTACGTACCGCAATCAGTGGGTAAATTTTCCAGGGGCTCCACGCACATTATCCTTTAGCGGACATACATCTCTTAACAAGGGAAAAGTGGGAGTGGGACTTTTAGTCAACAACGATAAAATTGGAAGCTATAACAATCAGAACGTATATGCTTTTTATGCCTATAAGATACACTTTAACAAAGGCACTCTTTCCATGGGCCTACAGGGTGGCTTTAATGTTTTGGGAGCTGATTTTAGTAAACTCGATCTTCAGAATCCGGGCGATGCATCCTTTATTGCCATGACCAGTTTCAAACCAAATGTTGGTGCGGGATTATATTATCACAGAAGTAATTTTTTTGTAGGATTCTCCGTCCCCTTTATTATTAATAATTCTGCGGCTACAAATCTTGAAAACGCTATAGCTCAAATTAGTGAAGCGCGATATTATTTTTTAAGAGGTGGCGCTATATTTCCATTGAATGGAGAGAAAACAATTAAGATTAATCCTTCTGTTTTAGTTCGTGCTCAGGAGGGACAGCCATTAAGCTTTGATTTCAATGCCGGGTTTATTTTCTATGATATATTGAGCCCTGGGGTTTCGTTCAGAAGCGGAGATGCAGTGATCTCATTTATAGATTTTAAAATCAGCGAGAAATTTCACTTTGCATATTCCTATGACTTAACATCTTCTGGTATCAGAAGTTATTCAAATGGATCGCATGAATTCATGCTCAACTACCGAGCTAAGATAACACAAAGTCAAAAGGGGCTACCATGCCCTTCTTATTATAGCTATGGTATTTTGGAGCCTGTTAAAGTGAAGAAGAGTCAACGATTCAATACCAAGAGGCCACATAGCCGTCCGGTAAAAAAGAAGGACTGACCTTCTTTGTAATTGTTAAGGTCTGAATGACTACTGGGTCTAAGTCTTTTCGATTGTAGGGGGAAATCTTACTATAACATTATCACTATCTTGTCTGCAAATAAAAGACTTTCAGAATTAGACAAATTCTGAAAGCCTTTAACTTGATCTAAGTACCTCAGGCCGGAATCGAACCGGCACACCTTACGGTACACGATTTTGAGTCGTGCGCGTCTACCAATTCCGCCACTAAGGCAAATGGATTGCAAATATGTGTAATCTTTTTTTGCAATACAATTATTTTACAACTCAATAAACTTCTGCAATGAAAATGCCTGGCTTCTCTCCGAAAATAAGGTTTTCACACGGCCCCAAACTTTACCAAATAAATCTGACTGTCTGTACAGATCAAGGCTTTCCTGTTTATCCCAATGACTAAGAGTTGTGTAACACAAAGAGTCATCGACATCCTTCAATAATTGAAGGTGTGCGCATCCCTTGAAATTTCGGATTGCTTTTTTATTCCGTTCAAAAATTTCTAAAAACTCTTCCACTCCGGCTTCGGAAAAGTGCATACGTACAATTCGGATAATCATAAATTTTATTAAATAAGAGATTTGATAATGGAGTTGAACTATGTCTTAATACTCACATCTCACTACTCACATCTGAATATTAATCCTCAAATGTAATATTGACCGGACTATCGTAGCCAAGGCCTAAGAGTTCGTTTGCGTTCCCCTTGTAAATTCCAATCTCCAACAAACCTAGACTGTTAAAAATTAAAAAGCATTCACCTTGGTCGGTTTGATGGTAAGTTGTATGAATTCGTTTGAATTTCTCGCCACTGAACTGGATGGTGAAATTCTTTCCTTTGCTTAGTGTCTCAAAAGCATCCTTTGGAATATTTGTAATCAGATTTCCATAGTTGTCAATCCGAATTACATTTCCGGCAATTAATTTTTTGGTCGCCTTCACGTGCCGGTCAGTCATTTTTCTGAAGCCAGTCATGGCAATGCCTACAGTGCTGATGGCAACACCGCTAGCAAGTTTGGCGGCTACCGTGGCGAAAATATCTTTCTCTGGAAAAGTGGAAGCAGTGGGATTTATTTTATTTAATTCAACCAAAGCCTGATGAGGTTTCTCGCTGATTAAACCGAAGAGCCCATTGTCAGGGCCAACAAAAAAATGATCTTCAAGTTGTACTGCAATACTGCTATCACCTCGGTTAGAGGTGGCGTCAACACCAGAGAGGTGTACAGTTCCTTTTGGGAAATCGCGAAACACAGCTTTGAGTACGAAGGCACCATGCGCAATGTCGCAGGCAGCAATTTTATGACTGATGTCCACAATGGTTAAGCCGGGATTGATACTTAAAATTTTGGCTTTAATGGCGGCCACATAGTGATCACTTTCTCCGCTGTCGGTAAGTAAGGTGACGATGGCCATGGATTGAACTTTGCAACGACCGGCTGGTTTTCAACAGGCCGGAATATTAGTTAGTTTTGTGCTTCAAAATTAAACCATTTCAACCACTTATTCATTGATAGAAAAAACCATTACCCTCGAAAATGTTTCTCTGCTCGACTTCCTTGGAGTAGAAAATAAAAACATGAATGAGCTTACCCACGCTTTTCCGAAGAGCAAAATTATTTCGCGTGGAAATGAAATTGTATTGAAAGGCGATCCCACAGATGTTGTTCAAATTACGGACATACTCAATTCATTGGTGGATCATTTTCATCAGTTTGGAAGGATTAATGAAGAAAATGTACGCGGCTACATCGCGCAGGAGCGACAGGATTTTATGCCAGAAGATTTAGCTGATGATGTTCTTTTGTACGGAACTCGAGGGAATCCGATTAAAGCAAAAACTGTAAACCAACAGAAGTTGGTGTTGGCCATAAAGCAAAATGATCTTGTTTTTGCATTAGGTCCAGCAGGAACAGGCAAGACATTCATTTCAGTGGCAATGGCTGTAAAGGCTTTGAAGAGCAAACAAGTAAGAAAGATTATCATAACACGTCCGGCCGTGGAGGCAGGGGAGAACCTGGGTTTTTTGCCGGGGGATTTAAAGGAAAAGATTGATCCGTATCTGCGTCCTATTTACGATGCCCTCAATGATATGATTCCTTTGGAAAAATTGAAATTCTATATGGAGCGTGAGTTGATTGAGATTGCGCCTTTAGCTTATATGCGCGGCCGTACACTTAACAATGCGTTTATCCTGTTGGATGAAGCGCAAAACACAACGCCCATGCAGATGAAGATGTTCCTTACCCGCATG
>JANNSF010000089.1:0-6717 GCA_031402315.1 bacterium
ATACGGAACTAAAGCCATTCAATCACGAAACCCGAACAGGATGGGCGCTGAAAACATACCACAATGAACTGGCCTGCGGGAATTGTCATACGAACGGAAAATTTACAGCGCTCAGCCCTAACTGCGAAAATTGCCACACACAATGGAAAAAAGGCGGCTTTGCGCATCGCGTGACCGGGCTGACACTCGACGATAATCACAATACGCTCGAATGTGACGATTGCCATACCCAACGCAATTTCACCATCAAACCATCCTGTGCGAATTGCCATGATGATAAATCATATCCCCAACAGAAGCCGGGCAAAACCCGATAAGCGTTTATGCGTTTCATGCGAAAAATAGGATTCAAATTGATCGTGGCAGCCGGCTTCACCGCCATCGTGATCATCGGCGTATTTTCCTATTTCAATATTCGTTCACACAGCAAGGGCCTCCTGGCCGAAGTAGAACGTCATGCCAATCAGCTTAGCGAAACGGTCAAATACAGTACGCGTTACGACATGCTGCTCAATCAGCGCGACCGCATCTCTCTGGTCATCCGGAATATCGGCGAACAACCATCGATTGACCGGATTCGCGTCATGAATAAAAGCGGCGAAATCATGTACTCCTCCCGTGATAACGATATTGGAAAAATGCTCGACAAAAACGCGGAAAGCTGTTACGCCTGTCATGCCGCCGATCAGCCTCTGCAAAAACTATCCATTCCGGAACGTACCCGCGTTTATCGGATGAATGAAGATTCCTCTCGTCTTATGGGAATTATCAATCCGATCTACAACGAACGCTCCTGCTGGGAGGCCGCCTGTCATGAGCATGCCAGGGAACAAACCGTTCTGGGTGTCCTCGACGTGACCATGTCCCTGGAGGATGCGGATCGCCAGATCAAACAGGGCGAACTTGAAATGGTTATTTTTGCGATTTGCGCGTTTCTTGTCATCAGCATTATGCTTTGGGTTTTTGTCCGAAAGTGGGTTGTCGTTCCGGTTCGGGATCTTGTGAAAGCTACGCATGAGGTCGCCAGTGGAAATCTTAGCTATACGATCAAAGAGGCGGAGGCGGATGAACTCGGTCAGCTCGCGCGCTCCTTTAATGCCATGACCCATAAATTATCCGACGCGCGACTGCAGCTTTTTCAATCCGATAAGATGGCTTCCCTCGGACGACTCGCCGCCGGCGTCGCGCATGAAATAAATAATCCTCTTACCGGCGTTCTCACTTACAGCAGTTTTCTGCTAAAGCGCACTGCCCATCAACCCGAACTCCAAAAAGACCTGGCCGTTATCGTGCGCGAAACGCTCCGTAGCCGAGAAATTGTCAAGAGCCTTCTTGATTTTGCGCGTCAATCCGTTCCTAAAAAAAATGAATCGGACATTCACGACGTTATCGAACGGGCGCTGACCGTTGTCGATAATCAAATCACGTTGAATCATGTCCGTCTTGAAAAGGACTTCGATACTTCCAATCCCAATATAACCATTGACGCCAACCAGATTCAGCAAGTCGTAATCAACCTATTGGTCAATGGCGCGGATGCGATCGGCCCCAAAGGCGGCGTGATACGTATTGCGACCTCTCGGGTAACCTTGTCACCCAAAGGAACGATGCAGATAAAAAGAGCGGTTTGTCCAAAACGACATAACCTGATCAGCAACGATAACAAAATCGGAGGGCTGCCGACTATTCATTTTATTGCAAAGCACGCCTCCGGCGAATTGAATTTCCATATGTATCCCATATACGGACACCCTAAGAGCCCGGATCGCGATTTATCAACGGTGATGTGCCCTCAATGTCGAACTTCACTAATGGCCGACGACCATATTTGTCCTCAATGCGGTGGCCCGACATTTCATTTTGAAGTTCCCGGACTCGGTATGGTCGAGTCGTGTACCCGCAAGGCGTGCAATTTCCAAAAATGGGAGTCTGTAGATTCGGCCGGGCCGAGGGAATTCGTTGAAATTAGAATCGACGATTCCGGATGTGGCATTCCTCAGGAAGACCTTCCTCGGATATTCGAGCCATTTTACACCACCAAAGGACAACAAGGTACAGGGCTAGGCCTCGCGGTTATCTGGGGAATTGTTGATAATCATGACGGAACTATCACCGTATCCAGTGAGGTGCAAAAAGGCACTTCCTTCACTATTCGACTGCCCGTGAAACTATGAAACATTCAAAAAACAGACCGGTGAAAGACATCCTGATTATCGACGACGAGGACGTCATACTGCAAGCGGTGAAGCGTGTTGCAGAGGGGTACAGTATTGACGAAGCCACGGACGCGGAATCCGCCCTTCAACTGGTCGAATCGACTTCCTATCGGCTCATCTTGTGCGACATCATGATGCCCCGTATGGATGGATTCGCTTTTCTGGACGAATTCCGCCGTCGCCACATTACAATCCCCGTGATTATGACGACCGGCTATTCCACCGTAGAAAATGCCGTGCAATCTCTCACACGTGGCGCGATCGACTTTCTTGCAAAACCGTTTACGACCGACGAATTATTGGCCGTTATTGCGCGTGGTCTTCGGTGCAGTGCTATGCAGCACAAATTGCTTACCTCTATGGCCAACGAACTGATCTACGTGGCATGTCCTCCTAAATTCTTCCGACTTGGAATTGGGAGTTGGGTATCTATGGAGGCCGACGGAACGGCTCTCGTCGGCGCAACCGATTATTTTATGAAAACCATTGATGTCGTTACACAGATTTGTCTTTCTCCCGAAAGCGAAGAATTGCATCAGGGTAACCCTTGCGCCTATCTCGAATCGGAAGATCATCTCATTCACAGCGTACTCTGTCCGCTTAGCGGCAAGATTTTACGATCGAATATTAATCTGAAAACCGAAATTAGTCTTATAGAAAAGGACCCGTTCTTCAAGGGATGGTTTTACCGGATCATCCCTTCGCATGTGGATTACGAAATGCCGAACCTTATTTCGTGCAGTTCGGATCGCGTGTGAGAACGGTTAACAAACCGGTCTTAGAAGGAGATTTTTTATGGCACTATTCCTATTAGCCCTCGTGCTTTTTGTCATCCTGGATATTGCCATCCGGGCTATGCTCAAAAAGATTCATAACGACAAACAGCTCAAAGAGCGGCAGGAGGCGCTTGCCGTCAGTCTGAAGCTGGACTACATCCGCGAAGCGAAATCCCTCAAGCGGGCTGAAGTCAAAGAACCCAAAGCGAAGATTTTATGTGTGGATGACGAAGCCGTGATCCTCGACAGCTTCCGCAAAATTCTCGTCTTAGACGGATACGCGGTGGATACGGTCGAAAGCGGTCCGGAAGCGCTGGGCCTTATTCGGGCACATCACTATGATTTTGTTTTCACCGATCTCAAAATGCCGGACATGTCCGGTGAAGACGTTGTGAAATCGGTAAAACATCTGCGGCCCGACATAGACGTTTTGGTCATCACGGGTTATGCGACGGTCGAATCGGCGGTCGAATGCATGAAATTTGGCGCTATGGATTATATTCAAAAACCTTTCACCGAGGACGAACTCCTTGCGCTGACTACAAAGTCTCTGATCAAACGCCAGGACCGTATTCAAAAACAGCTTAAGCCGATTGTCCATATCACCCGTTTCCCCGGTGCGGAAAAATTTCAGCGTAACGGCTTTTCCATTCCGGGCGGTGTCTTTATTTCCCCCAATCATTGCTGGGCAAGCATGGAAACCGAAGGTTGCCTTCATGTCGGTATAGACGATTTTGCAAAAAAACTCATCGGATCTATTGATAGTATCGAAATGCCAAACCTGGGGATGAATGTCGCCGTCGGACAGCCGCTTTTTACTTTGAAGCAGGGACAACGCACTCTACAATTCAAATCCCCGGTCAGCGGCAAGGTCTCCAAAATTAATTCCGGTCTGGTTCAGGAACCCGAAAGGCTTGACATTACGCCGTACGATGGTAATTGGATATGCATCCTGGATCCCGTCAATATTGATACCGATCTGAAGGAACTCAAAATCGGGAAAGCCGCCGTGGACTTCTATCACGCCGACCTCGAGGCTTTCCAAAACAGTGTCAAGAATCTTAATTTGGAGAATAATGGGACGCATGACGCTCTGCATTCCGGAGACATGGCAAAGCTGGATGAGAAAAACTGGAGAATGGTTACCGGCACGCTTTTCGATCGCTAAGGCCTTCATGCCGGCATCTGCCGGCTTTAATATAAATGACGCGTTCTTATCAGGGCGCGTTGCGTTTCATATCCTTTCCTATTGCGAATATCATCGACGCTTGTTATTCTTGCCTAGACAAACACGTCAACCTTCGTCAAACCATCATCATTAAGGTAATTAATGAAATTCATAAGAGGACGATTGACGAAATTGCGCATAACTAGGCGTTGGCGGCAAGCCAAAAAAATGACAGTTAAATGACAAGAGACCATCAAAACATAACAAACATGAAAAGACTTCTTCTGACAATATTGACAATCGCACCAGCGCTCTCCTTTGGACAAATTGATAAAAATATTTCGATAATGGATTTCGTTCAAATCAAAAATGGCAAACGAGCTGAGACTATATTTTTTTATGAAAATAATTGGAAAATTTACAGAGACATTGCAATTTAACGCAGACTTATTAAATCATATAAGTTACTTGCAACGACTAAAGACTCCACTGCAAATTTTGACCTCATACTTATCACCGAATATCGGGACAGTTTACAGTTTAAAGCAAGCGAAGACAATTTTCAAAAAATAATAAAGGAGACGCGACCGACTGGGCCAAAATTATTAAACGACTTAAAACCAAACGACTTTAGACAGAACGTGTTTTTTAGACAAGCGGAAACTCTATTCTCTGGTGAGGATAAAAAAAGTAAAAAGAAATGACTTTTTATACGGTCGACAAATTTTAAAGGAACTGCACCCAGACAAGTTTGTGTATACCCATCAAATTTGTTTCCGTTAGACATTTGAAAAATGAATTTAAAGACTAACCATTTGTCACAGCGGACAAATGGCCAGCCGCCAACAAAATGTATAAAACATGTCTGGGGTTCAGTGTAACTTTGTAGTTTGGTTTTCTTAATTTCGTTCATCAACGTGGGACAGGACGCAGCTTCGAAAACCCAGCCACGTTTCATACATAAACGTTGGGGGCAATGCAAAACAAATATCTGACAACATGAGAAAAGTAGAAGTAACAACAAACATTGACGCAACTCCTGCTACAATAATAGCAGCATTTACTGATACTGAAATGCTTCGGGACTGGTGGAGCGTTGAGCGGACACTGATTGACAAAAGACCGGGTGGACTTTACACGCTTGCGTGGAATATTAGCGAAAAAGGACTTGGCTTTGTTTCGACAGGTATTATCAAAGAGTACCAGCCGGACAGTATTCTAATTGTAGACAACTTTGTTTACATAAACCCAGACAAGTCATTCCTTGGACCAATGACCTTGACAATAACGGCAAAAGAAAGGAGCGAGATGACAGAGTTTTACCTTTGCCAAGACGGCTATCAAAACGGTACAGACTGGGATTGGTATTATGTCGCTGTTAACCAAGCATGGCCGACAGTTGTGCAGACATTAAAGGACTATCTTGAAAAGTCAAAAAAGTAAAATAACACTGCCCCCAACAAAATGTTTGCACAATGGTGGGGTGACGTGTGAGTTCAAAGTGTTATCTTCGTTCAACGTTTGCCCACGCGGACAGTGGCGGCTTCGAAAGCCCACCACTGCGCAAACACAAACGTTAGGTGCAAGGCGGTTCGGACAACAAAAAAGCGTACAACACGTTATGCAGACTCTTTTTCAAATGCAACGCAGGAATTAAAAAGAACTAAAAGACCGTCCCCCAGACAATAAGAATTTTTACAAACAGACAACCATAAACTTAAATACTAACATGGACAATTCCGTATCGACCCTTATTTCTCTCCTCCTGATAATTATAATATCTCTCGGAGTTTTCCTCCTTCTACGTTCGATTATGCTTTGGTATTGGAAAGTTGACATAATCGTCAAGAACCAAGAAATCCAAAACAAGTTACTTAAAAATCAAAATGAATTGTTAGAGAAGCTATTCATTCTTCAAGGCGGACAATTAGCTGAAAAGCAAGCAGACTCAAAGGATGATATCCGAGCTGGACGTTATGTTATAAATACACCCACGACATCTGACCAAAAATAATTGCCAGCACGCTGACAACAAACTAATTTTGAGTTGTTGACGCTGGACGCTTCCGTCTGACCTGGAGCTCGTAGGTCGACAAAGACTCATGCGATGATTCAATTTTCAACTGCCGACACAGACTCTTTATTATATAACGGTCGGACAGAACCGCCCAGCACCTAACAACGTGTTTATGTCAGCTTGGGGGTTTAGTGTGTTATGTAGTTTCTGTTTCTTTATTTAGTTTCGTATCGGTGGACGACTTCGGAGTGGTCGCGTTTGTCATGCTACGCATTTAACAAACGCTCCTAGCCCCAAGCCGCCATAAACACCAACGTTGTGGGCAATGCATTATGAAACAAAAGTTACTACTAACATTACTCTCATTATCACTTTTTTACCACTGTGGACAAAAAAGTAATCCGGACATTCAGACTGACAATTTAATAATTGAAGGACAGGGTGTTGGACAATTTCGTGTAAACGAAACAAAACTTGATGAAATCATAAAGACTCTTGGGACTAATTATGAAGAAATTAAGCTTGAAGACTTACGAATCG